>CAZVPH010000035.1:0-10036 GCA_964628125.1 uncultured Thiosulfatimonas sp.
CACTGACAAAAATGTAAGTATTAAACTCCTCGTCGACCACAATGGTGGCGTAACTGATATCGGGCAGGCCTGCCCGATATCAGTTACGCCCCATTTGTGGTCGACGAGGATTTTAATACTTACATTTTTGTCAGTGAAATCGTTGAGCGAACTCGTAATTTACTGACGAATGGCAAAGCCAGTCTTCTATTTATTGAAGATGAGAAAAACTGCCGACATATTTTTGCCCGTCGTCGAGCCACTATACAAGCAACGGCAATGGCCCTTAATCCAATCGAAGCACAGTCTCCAGAGCTGAAAAACATGTTTCAAAAAAAATTTGGGGATTTTGTTAATTTAGAATTGGCCGGTAAATCGGATTTTCACTTAATCAAACTGGTGCCCTTTGAAGCCAGCTTAACCAAAGGGTTTGGACTCGCATTCCGTCTAACAGGCGATCGCCTATCAAAGGTAGAACACCTAAAAAAAGGCCACACGCCTCGCAAGATAGAGGAGCCACAAAATGCAATCGCTTAATCAAACACTCGAGCATCAAGCGCTCAACACCTCGACTTTCAATACACAAACACTAAAACAGCGTTGGCAAGCACTGCTTGAGAAACAACCTGCTACTCGTATTAGAGAGGCCGCAGCACTGCTGTCTGTCTCAGAAATGGAACTACTGGCCAGCGATATGCCCGACAAAGTGGTCCAGCTACAAGGCGATTTTAAAGTCTTAATGGATCGACTTACCCAGGTCGGCAATGTGATGAGCTTGGTACGCAACGGTATTGCAGTGCATGAACTGTCGGGCCACTACCCTGCTCTGCGTTTTAACCGTAATCCGCAAGTGGGTATTGCAATGGATGCAATCGATCTGCGCATTCACTTTAACGATTATTGCTACGCATTTGCGGTGCATGATCCAAGTGCAAAACATCCGCTTCGCAGCATTCAGTTTTTTGATAAAAGTGGCCAAGCACTGCAAAAAATATATCTCAAAAACCAGATCCACACAGCGCTTTGGGATGACATCGTTCTTCATTTTAAAGCGGTCAAACAGACCTCTATTTTTACCTTGGTGGATGTAAAGAAATGGAATCGCAGCTTTGTAGATATTAATATTCCAAGCTTTAAAAAAGCTTGGGAATTGATGCGTGATATTCACGACCTCTCTAAAATCATAAAACGTTTTAGCATCAGTCGCCATGAAGCGGTCAGTATGATTGGTGAGCCTTTTGCCTGGCGCGTTCACACCAAAGCCATCAACCATTTAATGCATCAAATCTGTGAGCAAAAGTTGTCATGTTTTGTCTTTGTCGGCAACAAGGGCGTGACTCAAATTTATTCGGGTGCGTTTATAAAAACGAAAGAGATGGGCGCATGGGCAAATGTTCTGGATCCAAATTTTAATCTGCACGTCCTAACCACCGCAGTGAAAGACGTCTGGGTCGTTAAAAAACCAACGAAGCATGGGGTGGTGACGTCACTAGAGGTCTACGATGAAAACGGGAAAATTTCGTTGCAGTTCGCACCCGTGGATACTCGTACTAAAGAAGAGACCGCCGAATGGCGTGCGTTGTTTGAATCATTGCCCAAAATAGAGTCCGCAAAGGAGCTGACACAATGAAACTCATGATAGGAATTTTATTGCTTGGATTCTCATTTTCAGCCATCGCACAAGAAAAAATTGTCTCGGTTGGCGGTAACGTTACTGAAATTATCTATAAACTTGGCAAACAAGAGTTGCTGGTCGGCACCGACACTACCAGTAATTTCCCCAGCGCCGCAACCCAAACACCTAAAGTCGGATACAGCCGCGCGCTTTCTGCTGAAGGCGTGCTTTCGCTTGAACCCAGCGTACTGTTTTTAACCAAAGAGGCGGGGCCTGCTCAGGTGCTTAAACAGTTGGAAAATGCAAGGGTCAATATTCAAACTCTGCCCACTGATTTTACCGTAGAGGGTGTGGTTGCCAAAGTAAACGCTATTGCTAAATACCTGGACGTAGAGCCAGAGGGCGAACGCTTGGTTACCGAGATTTTATCGGATGTTTCACGTGCACAAGAGGTGATAGAACGCCATAAAACAGAACGCCCAAAAATTCTTTTTATCTTAAGTCAAGACTCTGGAAACATGTTGGTGTCTGGGCAAGAGACACAAGCGGACGGTATGATTAAATTAGTTGGAGGTGTCAATCCAATGACCCAATTTAAGAGCTATAAACCTTTAACGCCTGAGCAAATTACCGAAGTCATGCCCGAGGTCATCATCATGATGGCGCGCCATGATGATAACGGCAAACAAGCGCTCTTAAAACGCCTGCAAGAACATCCTGTGCTTAAACTCACGCCTGCAGTAAAAAACAACAAGGTCATTACCATGAATGGCAGTTACCTACTAGGGTATGGACCACGCATTGGCTTGGCGTTACAAGAGTTGGCGGAGCAAGTTTATGACAGCCAGTCACGTTAATCTAAAATACGGTTCTATCTTAGGGTTATTTGCCGTCGTGTTAATGGCAGTCGTGGTGCTTTCCTTAATGGTCGGTGCTTTTTCAATCAGCCCAATAAGCATTATAGCGATTCTCCTCTCGCCGCTTACCTCGCTGTTTGGTCTGGATTTATCCAGTTACTACACCACGATTGAAGAGACTGTCTTTTGGAACATCCGCCTGCCCAGAGTTGTGCTGGGCATTTTAACCGGTGTCTCTTTAGCCGTTGCCGGCGCCGCCATGCAGGGCTTATTTCGCAATCCTTTAGCGGACCCGGGCCTGATTGGTGTCTCTTCTGGCGCCGCCTTTTCGGCAGTGGCGGTCATTGTGACATCGGGGAGTTTTTTAGGCATCTTCACCCTACCCATCGCAGCATTTTTGGGCGGTGTGGTAACCACTTTGTTGGTTTATAAGATCTCGACCCGCAACGGTAAAACGTCGATTCCGACCATGTTATTAGCCGGTATCGCGATTGGCGCGATTGCCGGAGCAGGAACCGGCGTCTTTACCTACTTGGCCGATGACGATCAACTGCGCACTCTAACGTTTTGGACCATGGGCAGTTTAGCAAGCGCAACCTGGGAATCCATCCTCAGTATTTTGCCGTTAGTGCTGCTTGCGATGGTGTTATTACCACTGCACGCACGCGCTTTAAATGCTTTTTTAATCGGCGAAAACATCTCAGGCCACCTGGGATTTGATCCCGATAAAACCAAAAAGCAGGTGATTATACTGGCGGCGTTGTTGGTCGGAGCGGCCGTGGCCTCTGCCGGCATTATTGGATTTGTCGGTTTAGTTGTGCCGCACTTAGTCCGTTTATTAGCGGGACCTGACCATCGCATAGTATTACCAGGATCTATGCTATTAGGCGCTGCATTTATGCTCGCGGCCGACCTATTAGCACGCACAGTGGTTTCACCGTCTGAACTGCCCATCGGTATTATTATGGCGATTATTGGCGGACCTTTTTTCTTATGGTTATTAATGCACCGCATGGGGAGGCACACCTTTTGAGTATTGTAAAAGTAAAAAATCTAACCTTTGGATTCAATTCGACCCCCTTAATCAACGACGTTAGCTTTGAGGTGCCCGTCGGCTCTTTATTCAGCATTATCGGTCCTAATGGCGCAGGCAAGTCGACCTTACTTTCGCTGTTATGTGGTGACAACACCGGTTCTGGCAGCGTTGAAATCGGTGGGCGTTGTTTAACGGGATGGAGCAGCCAATCTTTAGCCAAAAAGCGGGCTGTTTTGCCACAAAACGTCTCTTTAAACTTCTCCTTTAATGTTTCTGACGTGGTCTTGATGGGGCGAAGCCCTTATGTCCGCGGTCTTGCCGAATCCGATCTAGATAGAGACTTGGCAAAACAAGCCCTCTGTGCGGTGGAGATGGGCGATTACTGGAACCGTGACTACACATCGTTGTCGGGGGGTGAAAAACAGCGGGTGCAATTTGCCCGCGTTTTAGTGCAACTGTGCGAATCCGCCTTGAGCGAATCACTGGAAGGCAAACTGCTTTTTTTAGACGAAGCCGTCGCTAACTTGGACCCCGCACATCAACATCAAGTGTTTAAGTTATTAAAAATACTGCAACAACAAGGCTTGACCATTATCAATGTACTCCATGACATTCAGTTAACGGCCCAATACTCAGACCATGTTTTGGTGATGAAAAACGCCAAAATGCTCATGTGTGATGAAATGCGCACCGTTTTAACCCCTGACAAGTTGGAACAGGTTTACGACATGCCCTTTCGAAAAATCCACGACAGTGCAACCTCTTGGCCATTCTTGGTGGCCGCCAGCTAGGAGTTTTATCATGAACCTTACCCTCTCTTTCGGTTGGCTGGAACTGAGTATGATTACACTGGGCTCGGCTGCATTTTTATATGCCTTGTGGCGTTGGGCAGGCCTGGTGGTCTTTAATATCCCTGGCCAGTTAGCGCGGATAAGAAGCGATTTAACGTCCTCTTCAGACCACTCGTTGGAGCGTTACGCTTTTAGTCACGATGCCAAAATAGAAGCCTTAAAATCTCAACTTAACCAAGGGTTGGGCATGATTGCCATGATCGCAGGGATCGCTCCTATGATGGGGCTTTTAGGCACCGTCTCAGGCATGATTGAAACCTTTCAAGCCATGAACAACGCTGGTAGCTCAGACTTGGCGGTCATGTCCAGTGGCATCGCCAAAGCGCTCTTTACCACTGAATTAGGACTCATTATTGCCGTGCCATTAGTGATATTGCACGCCCTAATCCGGCAGAAGATCAATCACATTGTTGTGATGACTGAAAAAGGCCTCATAGATGAACTTATGGCACGATCTTGAACGTCTTATGGCGATTAACCCTTATTTACTAGGGTTATTTTTGATCTCTACCCTCTTTTGGGGATTGTTTCTCAACCAGCTATTGCATGTGCTACAGCTTAAATGTGGCCGAACCGCAAATACACCACTTAAAACGACTGCAAACGGCACCCAAAACAACACCAAACACTGGGTTTTACTCTGGTTTAAACAGAGTCATGAAACCCGCATTTATTATCAATTACATCGGTCACTGCTGCTCATGCGCGCTTTAATTGTCTCAATGCCCATGCTGGGACTTGCGGGCACTGTGATGATGTTGACACAAGGATTTAAAACCATGGGCGCAACACAGAACGCAGACATTCATGCTTTTTCAGACATTGTCACCGGGGCAATGGCCACCACGTTTACCGGGGTTTTGTTATCGGTGATTGGCATACTGCTTTTTAAAATTTTAGACACCGCCATTCAGTACAAACACAAGGAGTTTTCACTATGATTCGACGCAAAACCAACCTGGAATATTCACACGTTAATCCAGATATGACCCCCATGATCGACATGGTGTTTATTTTATTAATTTTTGTTCTCGTGGCTGCCAGCTTTGTAAAAGTGGCTAATATGGACGTCAACTTGACCTCAAGCAGCACTGCTCAATCGGTCACAGAGCCACCGTTAATCATTGAAATTACTCCTTCAGGTCATCTAAAAATGGACGAACAATTAGTGTCATTAGACAAGGCAATTGATGCGCTGAGTTTAATAAAAGATCGATCCATTTTAATTGCTGCTGATAAAACCAGCCAAACTCAGTATTTAATTGAGTTCTTAGACCGGTGTAGTGTTGCCGGAATCCGTAACATAAAAGTGGCTGTCGAAAGAGGCGTTTGATGAAGCGTATTGGGTTGTGGGGCTTGGCAATTATTGCGAACGGACTCTTGGCCGTGCCGATACTGTTGCTGTTTTCTGAGCCGACACCTTCTCAACAAAACGATGGTCATACTATAGAATTTTTCAGCCTCTCAGTGCCCACAACGACTAACTCCGAGCAGGGTCCGTCCAAAAAAACACCCCAATCCCTCAGTTCTAAACCAAGGACAGAGCAACCGGTGTCTGAACCGGTGTCTGAACCTGTATCTGAACCTGTATCTGAACCTGTATCTGAACCTGTATCTGAACCGGTGTCTAAACCGGTGTCTAAACCTGTATCTAAACCTGTATCTAAACCTGTATCTGTGTCTAAACCTGTGTCTGAAGTCGTGCCTCTCGCTAAGTCTCTTACCCAAAACATTGCTTCAATTAAGGAATCCATCTCAAGCAACGCCAATTTACAGCAGGCAACGGTACAAAAAAAAGAGGCCATCGATGACGGTTCGTCTAGCCACCAACACGATAAAGAAACACTAGCGCCTTCACCAAGCACCCTAACGGATAATATTGCAAACAAAAATAAACCCGCAAAAATAATCACTAAGAATGAACCTGATTACCCAAGCAGAGCACGAAAAAGAGGAATTGAAGGCTATGTAACCGTCGAGTTTCTGGTTGATAGAAATGGCCACGTCGGCCATATAAAAATCTTACAAGAAAAACCCGCCGGTATTTTTAATCAAGTAGCGATTGAAGCTGTTAAACAATGGCATTTTCAACCCGCGTTCAAATCTGGACAAACCGTCCCAGAAACGGTAACGCAAACAATTTACTTCCAATTAAACTAATTGGTTAAATGTCGATATTTTAGAAATATCGGCAAAAAAAAGATTTTTCTAACCCAAAACTCACCTTCTACACCCATCAAAAAATTCGCACACACTGCCACCAACCTACTTCACTTTACACCCATCTTTACACCCATCTCTACACCCCACGCTAAGCCCCTCTATTAGCGCCATAATATCCGCCGCGCACTCATAGTTTTACGGCCAAACAAGACCATGCAAAACAGCACGTTATGTGGTACTATTAGCGGGCTTATTAAGCCGTTTAAATAACCCGAATTCTTAGGCTGAAGATCGCCTGAAACATTCCCTAAAAGAAACTGAATTTATGTCTAATGAAACGCAATACGATTCCTCCTCCATCAAAGTCTTAAAAGGCCTGGATGCTGTCCGTAAACGTCCGGGTATGTACATTGGTGATACCGATGATGGCACCGGACTTCACCATATGGTTTTTGAAGTCGTCGACAATGGTATCGATGAAGCCTTAGCCGGTCACTGTGACAAGGTCGTGGTCACCATCCACACAGACGGTTCTGTCTCGGTCACCGACAATGGCCGAGGCATTCCAGTCGGCATTCATGAGGAGGAAGGGGTTTCTGCGGCAGAGGTCATCATGACGGTTCTGCACGCCGGTGGTAAATTTGACGACAACTCCTACAAGGTCTCAGGGGGTCTTCACGGAGTGGGTGTCTCGGTTGTCAACGCACTCTCTTCCGAGCTGCATTTAACGATTAAACGTGAAGGCAGCGTCTGGAAGCAGTCCTACACGCATGGCGTCCCCAATGGTCCAATGACTGCGGTTTCTACAACCGAAGAGACGGGAACAGAAATCCGTTTTTTACCCAGCACAGAAACCTTTAGCGACGTAGAGTTCAACTTTGATTACCTGCTCAAACGTTTAAGAGAGCTTTCGTTCTTAAACTCAGGTGTTCACATTGAGTTAAACGATAAACGCGACGGTCGCAGTGAAACCTTTCAGTTTGAAGGTGGAATTAAAGCCTTTGTGGATTACATCAACACCAACAAGCCGCTGATTCACGAAAAAGCGTTTTACTTTTCGACCATCAGAGATGACATCACGGTTGAAGTGGCGATGCAGTGGTCTGAAGCCTATAAAGAGTCTATTTTCTGCTTCACCAACAACATTCCACAGCGCGACGGCGGTTCTCACATGTCGGGTTTCCGCGCCGCTTTAACGCGTTCGATGAACGCTTACGCTGAAAGCTCTGGTTTGGCCAAAAAATACAAAATTAACATCTCTGGGGATGATGCTCGTGAAGGATTAGCCGCTGTTATTTCGGTGAAAGTGCCTGATCCAAAGTTCTCGTCACAGACCAAGGATAAACTGGTCTCCTCTGAAGTAAAAACCGCTGTTGAAACGGCGATGAACGAAAAGCTGTCTGAGTTTTTACTAGAGAACCCAAAAGACGCACAGGCCGTGTTTGCCAAGATTGTAGACGCTGCGCGTGCGCGTGAAGCGGCGCGTAAAGCCCGTGAAATGACGCGCCGTAAAGGTGCTTTGGACATTGCAGGTCTGCCGGGTAAGTTGGCGGATTGTCAAGAAAAAGATCCAGCACTTTCTGAACTTTACCTGGTGGAGGGTGACTCCGCCGGCGGTTCCGCTAAACAAGGACGTGATCGACGCACCCAAGCGATTTTGCCACTGAAAGGTAAAATCCTCAACGTCGAAAAAGCCCGTTTTGATAAGATGCTCGGGTCTGCAGAAGTAGGCACTTTAATCACCGCATTAGGCTGTGGAATTGCCGAAGAGTACAACATCGACAAACTGCGTTATCATCGCATTATCATCATGACGGATGCCGACGTTGACGGTTCGCACATACGGACGCTGCTGTTGACATTTTTCTACCGCCAATACCCTGAACTGGTCGAAAAAGGCTATATCTACATCGCCCAACCGCCACTCTACAAGGTCAAAAAAGGCAGACAAGAGACCTATCTAAAAGACGACGCCGAACTGGAAAGCTACCTACTGCAAAGCGCGATTGATAGCGCCGCATTATGGACAGAAGACGGTGCGCCAGCCATTCAGGGCGTTGCACTAGAAAACTTATCTAAAGAATATTTTAAAACACAACATGTTCTGCGCCGTTTAAGTCGTCGTTATAATCCCGTTTTCTTAGAGATGATGATTGATCACCCTCCGATGACGGTCGACTTATTAAATGATTACGATGGCTTAACCGCTTGGATTAAAGAGTTTATGCCGCAACTGGATGAGCATGGTGAGTTAAATAAAGTCGAGTATCAGCTCAGTGCAGAACCGGCAACGGACACCGACAGTAAAGGTAAGTTTCAGATTCGCTTACAGCAACGTGAGCACGGCACTTTAAGCGCCAAAGTGTTTGACGCTGAGTTCTTTGAATCGAAAGATTTTGCACAAATTGCCTCGTTTGGTCTTTCGATTCAAGGGCTGTTAACGACCACCTCAGCCATTCAGCGTGGTGATAAAAAACAGTCGATCTCAAGCTTTAAAGAAGCGATGGATTGGTTGTTCGTCGAGGCCAAACGCGGTCAAAACATCCAACGTTACAAGGGTCTTGGTGAAATGAACCCAGAGCAGCTCTGGGAAACTACCATGAACGCTGAAGCACGCCGCTTACTGCAAGTCACTGTTCGCGATGCCATTGCAGCTGACCAAGTCTTCACCACCTTAATGGGTGACGAAGTCGAACCACGCCGTCAATTTATTGAGACCAATGCACTGCAAGTTGCTTATTTAGACGTTTAAACAGCACTTCATTTGGATTTGATAGAACAAATTTTGAATTCTGGACGGTTTTAGTTTCTAATACCGTCCATCAAAACATTTATTAACTTTAAATTATGCAATCGACCAGGCCTGGTCATTTTGAATTATTAGGAGACATTTATGTCAGTACAACACCCTATTGTTACCGTTACAGGCTCTTCTGGTGCCGGAACATCTTTTGTAAAACGTGCTGTAGAAACTATTTTTGCACGTGAAAACCTAAAAGTCGCCATTGTGGAAGGCGACAGCTTCCACAAGTACAGCCGAACCGAAATGAAAGAAAAAGTCGCTGAGTCTAAAAAAAGCGGCGGACCTGTTCTAACGCATTTTTCTGAGCACGCAAATGAATTTAACCAGTTAGAAGCTTTGTTTAAAGAATATAAGCAGAGTGCAACCGGTAAACAGCGTTATTACATCCACAACGATGAAGAAGCGGCAGAACACAATGCACGTTTGGGCACCAACTTCTCATCAGGTGAGTTCACCCCTTGGGAACCCATTCCAGAAAACACCGACGTGCTTTTCTACGAAGGTCTACACGGCATGGTTAAGCGCATGGATCACGGTCCTGCAGAAGGAATGCACAACGTTGCACAGTATGTTGACTTGGGAATCGGTGTAGCACCGTCCATTAACATTGAGTGGATGCAAAAAATCTACCGTGATACCTCTGAGCGCCCTTATTCGGTACAACAAGTACGTGATACCATTCTTGAGCGTATGCCTGACTACATCGAAACCATCGTGCCTCAGTTCCACCGC
>CAZVPH010000036.1:0-10030 GCA_964628125.1 uncultured Thiosulfatimonas sp.
TTTAAGCTCACTATCAGATTGAAGCAAACCGGAAGGTTTAAAAAACACTTTTTGTCTCATAAAAAAGTAGTCGTCGAAATTTTAGATTATCCAGGTGAGTGGATTACTGATATGCCGATGTTACATAAGACTTTTTCGCAGTGGTCTGATTCTTCTTGGGCACAGCAAATGACAGAGCCACAACGTTACTATGCGCACTCCTGGCACCAGTTTACCGAAGATTTTGATTTTGAATCACAGCCGGATGAGCAAAGTATTAATCAGCTAGTTGACGCTTATCGAGACTATCTTTTACAGGCAAAACAGGGTGGGATTTCAATGTTGCAGCCAGGCAGCTTTTTGATCTCAGGTTCCGGCTTCGACTGGAGAAGCTATGGGTTTACACCTTTACCGTCAAAAGTAACAAGTGATGATTCGAACCCATGGAATAAAGCTTTTTCAATGAATTACCAGTTTTTCTTAGAACAGTGGCTAAAGCCATTAAAGGAGAGTAGTTTTAAAGAGACAGACAAGCAAGTCATTTTAATAGATCTGCTTGCAGGTTTAAATCATAGTAAGCTCCACCTTCAGCAGCTTAAAGAGACCTTAAGCAACCTGTCGGAAACCTTTGTGTATGGCAATCCTAGCTGGTTCAGAAAAAATGTATTAGGCCAGAGTGCGATTGCAAAAGTGGCGTTCGTGGCAACCAAGTCTGATCTTATCCCCGAATCTCAAAAGCATAACTTATTGTCGCTTTTACAAGATATCACTGAGGGTGCAAGAGCGCGGCTTTCCGATAAAGATATTAAGTTTGAGCACTTCTTAGTCTCGGCAATACAGACGACTGATCCAGGTTTGACTGACACCAGTTTGCGGTATACCAATTTAAAAGACGAGTACGTTGAGGCTGAGTTTGAGGAGCTTCCCAAGAACTTGGCGGCAATAGCGCCTGATGAAAACTTCCCTACTTTACCGGTCAAGGTTCCCAAAGACTATCTGCCAAGAATTTTAAACGGTCGAGGAATGGATCGTCTATTTGAGTATCTATTAAGATGACACTCATGCAACTGGCAGTCATGGGGGGTCAATGTGCAAGGAAGCTAATAACCAGCGCTGCTATCTATGTTAATTAAACAAGTTAAAAGCACGATAATTTGATCAAATTGAGAGGTGACTATGGAATCCAATGCTGAACAGCCACACTATCGAGCAAAAATAATACAGACGACTTTAAAGGACGTTCAGCCTACGCAAGCGTTGCCGGATAAGATTGTCGAGCTTGAGCAGGATGAAGGGAAAAGTGTCACTAGTCGGTTGTGGCTGTTTGTTCTTCTGCTGGGCGTGCTAAGTTTTTTATTGTTTTCTCTCTTTGAGGCGGTCGTGACGATTGAGCTCTATTTTAAGAGTTCACCACTGCTTTCGACGCTTTTAGGAGCAGTTTTGGGCGCATTTGTTTTAACCCTGGCAATTTTAATTTATAGGGAAGTGAAAGGTTATCGAGACGTCCGACATTTTATGGAATCAAAGCTGGATTTGCGTGAACTACAAACTCTGAATAACCGTCAAGTTACGCTTACTAAGCTTCAAAAACATTCATTATTTAGAGCAGATTCCAGTTATGCACACCGGCGCTACAGACAGTTTTCAGCCTCCATCAATTCAGATTTAAGTAATCAAGAGATTATTGATTTATATACCATTAAAGTTCTAAAACCGACGTCAAAAAAAGCAGATGAAGTTCTCAGGAAAGAGTCATTTGTGAGTGGTGGCTTGGCGTTTATAAGCCCAAACTCTTTAATTCAAACGGTATTGATTTTTTGGATCAGCATGAGAACGTTGAAGCGCATAGCCAATGTGTTTGGTTTGAGAGCGGGTGTGGCGGGAAATTGGACGTTGATTAAAATAGTCGCTGAGAACATGGCGGCGCAAAGTTTTTTTGATTTGGCGACCGATGAAATAACGAATCAAATGGGTGGCTCCTTAGCGGCAAGGTTTATGGAGAACTCGGCGGAAGCGATTGCTGCAGGGAGTTTAAATGCCCGTCTAGGCAAGGCGTTAATTAGGTTATTAGATGAAACTAAAATGACTTAGTGTTGGTTTTTGAACGTCTTAAATTTCGCATCACAAGTGCAATTTATTTAGAAACTGGTTAAACGGAGTGGGGCTGTTGAAGCTTCAATAATAAAAAGTTTATTCAGGAGTGCTGTAGAGGCTATTTTGGGCAGGGCAAAAATGGCGCGCTTGAGAGGATTTGAACCTCCGACCTTCCCCTCCGGAGGGGGATGCTCTATCCAGCTGAGCTACAAGCGCATAATTAAGCCAGTATTATAAGGGCTTAAGAGTCTTAATAATAGTTTACTGGTTAAATATTATGATGTTTAACTCGCAGGTTGATTTACAGGGTCTACAGGGACGCTATCCATTACTTTAGTCGCTTGGTAATGCTTATTCGGTAATGTGTTTATTAGACGTTATTCGTTCTGCGTCTTTTAAGCTTTTACACTCATTAATTCATCCCAGCGTGTGGTACATCTTGGAGACATTGAATCACGATTCATTTTCCAGGTATGCTGTAGTCCGCTACTAGCGAGTTGTACGCTGCCTCTGCCCATTTTAAGGTTCATTGCGTCCATTGCACGCATCAAAGCGTCCGATTTTGGGTTATTTGAGTACTGTGGGTTTGGGGCGAAAATGTCCGTTTGGACGGCCCCTTTAGGTTCGATATTGGAGAGAGTGACGCAGGCTTTTAAAAACTGAAAATCAGGTTTCCAAATCTGTTTTAAAGCGCGAAGGGTCATCTTACTCAATAAGATAGTGCTGTCACTCTGATAGACCAGTTCAAGGCTTATTTGATTGTGATATTGTTGGATTTTATTGCGATGCATGGGTGTGTGAATGGAGACGGTGACTTTCTTGCAGGTGCTGTTTTGTTTGCGCAGTTTTTCTGAAGCAATAGCGGTATAGCTGGCCACCGCTTGGCGCATATCTTCAAAGTTATCGACCAAAGACCCAAACGAACGTGATGATATAATTTGTTTTTTGTCGACAGTGTATGATGAATTGTTTACAAAATCAGTCGGTGCTTGTCCTGTAAATGGCAAGCAGGCCTGGCCATTTAGTTCAAGAAGAGTCCGTTCAACATTGACCGAAAACAGCTGTCGAATAGTTTGTGGGTTACAGCGTCTTAGGTCATAAGCCGTTAGGATGTTCATGGATTCCAACGTCTGTGCTATTTGTTTGCCAATCCCCCAAACACTGCCGACTTTAACAGTTTTAAATAAGCGGTTTTGTTGCTCTACCGACAAACGAGTTAAATCCAAAACGCCTTGTAATTCTGGATTTTTCTTAGCGAGGTGGTTGGCCAATTTTGCTTGTGTTTTTGATGCACCAATGCCCACCGCAACGGGAAGACCAATCCACTGTTGAACAGTGTTTTTAAGTCTGTGCGCGTGCTGAGTTACCCTGTCGATATTTTCCTCAATCATGTCCGATAAATCTAAAAAACTCTCATCAATTGAGTAGATCTCTTGACGTTTAGCAAATTGAGCGCTGATTTGATGCATGCGCTGACTCATATCTGCATACAGCTCATAATTGGAACTGAAGACGACCGTATTATGTTTTTTAAGGAGCGCAGCGACCTTAAAGTAGGGTTGAAACATCATGCTGTCTTTGCGCGCTGATCGATACCCACCTTTTGAGAAAGGCGTTTGTAAACTCTGATCCAGCTGCTTTGCGAGATTATTCGCGGCGACGATGCAGCCGTCATTATTTGAAAGTACGACCACTGGACGATGTTTAAGTTCTGGTTTGAACGCCATTTCACAAGCCGCATAAAATGAGTTGCCATCCACGAGCGCATATTTTTTCATTATGAATTCTTTTATTCAGTAAAGCAGTTAAAGAAGGTTTGATTATTTTTTTCAGTATACTATGAAACTTGTAACCATAATCAAATAGAGTCTTTAAAGTAGAGGATGGTTTTTTAAAGTTTTAGTAAGACTGGTCGTTAGAAAACAATCAAAAAATTAAGCTCATAAAGGAATTTTAGGATGGATAAGAGCAGTCAAAAAAAGGTAACTGGACGAGGGGGAGCGCGTGTAGGTGCTGGGCGTAAAAAAGGCTCTGGAATTTTTAAAGAAGCGACAAAAGTAGTGCGGATTCCTATTTCTAGAGTTAATGAGGTCAAGGCTCTGTTGTTTGAAGCAGCAAAACAAGTTCAAATTAAAAAACCAGAGGAAGCAAAGATCGGATTAACTCCACGGCACGGCGTGAATGCAGTAAATTTTAATCAACTTTCACCCCACTTGGTCTGCTATCCGCCCGCCAATGAGACGCAACGGATAGAGTTGCCACTGTTTAGTCATAAAGTCGTTGCAGGTTTTCCAAGCCCAGCTGATGACTACATTGCGGAGCGATTGGATTTAAACGATAAGTTGGTTCGCAACAAAGCCGCGACTTTTTTCTTAGTAGTGCAGGGTGATTCTATGAAAAACGTCGGTATTCGAGATGGCGACACCTTGATTGTAGACCGTAGTCTAGAGCCAAAAGATGGTAAAATTGTGATTGCCTCACTGGATGGTGAGTTAACGGTTAAACGCTTGTCAATGAAATCAACGGGGACTTGGTTGGTGCCTGAAAATGATGATTATCCGCCGATTTTAGTTCGAGAAGAGTCTGATATTACGATTTGGGGTGTGGTGACCGCGACCATTACTGAGTTTTAGATTAACCAGGCCTGGTTAATACTTACCTATCTGCGTAAAATAAAGGTAAGTATAAAATTTGGTGCTTCTTTCAACAAGTTGAAGCGCGACGACAGTTTCAAAAAATACTGTCTATTCCTTACTATAAGTTTTAAGGGAAAAAGAGTCTGTTGTTTATTCATAGTTGATTGCTTAGCGGGCTTGCCGAAAGCCTTTTTGGCTCTCTGTTTAAAGTTTTTTTGATTGAATAGAGAGTCTCGACCAATTTTATTAAAAAGTAGAATGCATGAAGAAGAAACAGTATATTTTAATTTTCTTTATCGCGATTGTTCCAGTTTTATTAGGGGGGCAGTGGTGGTATCAGGCCGCAAAAGTAGAGCTTGAGCATAACGCTTTATTGGCGCACGAAAAAAAGCTCTCTTCTGACATAATTGCCATCATCTCCGATGGGTTTGATGCAGCAACGATCCTAGCGATTACGCTGTCGGCACATCCTAAAGCAAGTGAAATTCTTTGCAAGACTTGCCCACCAACCGAATCTAGTTTTTCACACCTGTTGACGCAGCTCAATTTGCACACGTATTTTAAAGAGACCTGGATACAGCTGATTGATGTTCATGGTGTCAGTTTGTGGCGAAGTTGGACTGACAAAAAAAATGATTCGCTCTTAGAAGTACGTCCCGAGTTGGTTGAGATTTTAGCTTCACCAAGAGTGAGTAACTCTTTAAGTGTTGGCAAATTTACAATGTCTTTTAAGTCATCCGCTCCTGTATTTGACGCGCAAGGCGACTTACAAGGCGTATTGGAAGTCGTTTCACCTTTTGGTCGTTTAACCAAACGACTGCACCAAACACACGGTGTCGATTCGGTTATTTTAGTCGATCAAAAATACCGCACCGGTTTGACGAAAGCTGTGACAGGGCAGTTTATTGAGGACTTCTATGTTGTGAACAGCGATGCTTTAGCCTCGCAACAAGTGCTTCTTGCTGAGATGGGTTCAGCCGCGTTTACAGGATTTGAGGAGTACATGATCCAAGGCACCAATGTGATAGGTCGTCATGTTATTTATGACACTCATTATCAGGCCATTGGCTACTGGTTTACCTTTGAATCCTTAGAAAATATTGATTTTTCAGAGGTGGAGCGAGTGTTGGAGCAGTACCTCTACGGACTTACTCTGTTTACAATTTTAGTGTTAATGCTGCTAGTGCTCTACAACCAGAAAGTGAAGTCTGAGTGCCGTCAGCGTTATAATCGTCAGATCATTGACTCAGCATCAGAGATCATTTTTGTGGCGACGCATGATGGCATTGTCGATGTTAATCAACATTTTTTAAATTTTTTCAGTGAATATGAGAGTTTAGAAGAGTTCTTAAATGAGCAGGACCACATTTCAAGTGTCTTTGAAGAAGAAGAGGGGTGTTTGCAGGAGAGTGTCAATGGTCTCTTTTGGTTAGACTATGTGCTGCAACACCCAGAGATTGTGCACAAAGTTAAAATAAAAAAACAGGAGCAACCTTACTACTTTACAGTGCAGGCCAAAATGATGCAGGGCGTGCATGACGCTTTGTGTAATGTATTGTTACAGGATATTACCGAACAGGAGTTGTACAAACAACAGCTAGAGCGTATCTCACAAACGGATCCCTTGACCGGCGTTGGCAACAGACTTTTTTTTACTGAAAACTTTACTAAAGAATTTCAACGTGCACTGCGCTATCACAGTAACTTATCGTTGGTGATGCTTGATATTGATTTCTTTAAAAAGGTAAACGATACTTACGGTCATGATGTGGGTGATCAGGTGTTGATTACGCTAGTTAAGGAGATTCAGCCATCACTACGTGAAACCGACCTGCTGTGCCGTTTTGGCGGCGAAGAATTTATGATTATTTTGCCTGAAACAGGAGAGATAGAAGCCCAGATCATCGCGGAACGTCTAAGAGTCGCGGTCGAGGCATTGTCTTTCGGCGAATCTCCAATACATATAACTGTCAGCTTTGGTGTTGGGCAAATGGTCGAAGGTGAAAGTGAAAAAATGTTTTTAAAGCGAATTGATACAGCTCTGTATCGTGCGAAATCACTGGGACGAAATCGAGTAGAATTAGCGATGAAGGAGGGGGCATAAGTTACTAAAAACGCCCTCATAACTCGATGGAATTATTTTAAGCTTACCGGGCATTTTAGTGATATGATTTTGCCAACGAATCTAGGGAGTAAAGAGTTATGAGTGTTCTACCAAGCCACCTTAAATATGCAGAGACGCATGAGTGGGTTTACATTGATGAAGACGGCAACGCCGTTGTTGGAATTACCGATTTTGCCCAAGAAGCCTTAGGCGAGATGATGAGTGTTACCTTTCCTGAATTGGGAGGCTACGCGCAAGCCGGCGATGAGGTAATGGCGCTGGAATCTGTAAAGTCGGCTTCGGATATCTACTCTCCGCTCAGTGGCGAGATTATTGAAATTAATGAAACATTAGAAGATGACCCAGAGTCGATTAATGAAGAGCCCTACGACAGCGGTTGGCTGTTTAAGATTGCGCCGCACGATGAAACTGAGCTAGAAGAGTTAATGTCGGATGCTGAGTATCAAGAACTAATTGATGGTTAATCTTGATTTTTGAGTTCAGGCTCATAGCCTGACGTCGATAACCGTTCCAACGATCTTAAAGAAGAGGCTTAGGCCTCTTTCTTTTTTATAAACACCCATACCTCACAAGAAGAAGCCCCAAATTATGAGCACTCTAGCCAGTTTACGATTAAAAAAGAATGAAGACCGTCGCATAAAACAAGGTCATGTTTGGGTGTTTAGTAACGAGGTCGATAATACAGCGACTCCCTTAAAAGACTTTACGCCGGGTCAACAAGTGATTATTGAAGCATCTAATGGCAAACCACTGGGCATGGGGTTTGTGAATCCTAATACCTTGATTTGTGCGCGCTTATTAAGCCGAAGCCCTAAGTTAGAGTTGAATATTAAGTTTTTAAAAAAACGTATTCAAGCCGCTCAAGAATTACGCGAAATGCACTTTGACCAACCTTTTTATCGACTGGTGTTTGGCGATTCCGATGGGCTACCAGGCTTGGTCATTGATCGGTTTGGCGATGTGTTTGCCGTGCAAATCACCACTGCAGGCATGGAGCTTATGAAACAAGAGATTGTTCAAGTGCTGGAGAATTTATACCATCCTCAAGCCATCGTTATGAAAAACAACACCGCAAGTCGTGAATTGGAAGGCTTACCGCTGTATGAAGAGGTGGTCTACGGTGAAATGCCAGCCGAATTGATTATTGAAGAGAACGGCGTTAAGTTTTCAGTGCCAGTCGAAGGTGGCCAAAAAACAGGATGGTTTTACGATCACCGCATGGCGCGTGGACGCTTACAGACTATGGTCAAAGGCAAACGTGTTTTAGATGTATTTAGTTACCTTGGAGGCTGGGGCGTCGCAGCTGCGGTTGCAGGAGCTGAAGAGGTGACGTGTGTTGACTCATCGGAATTTGCCTTAGACGGTGTTGATCATAATGCAGCCTTAAACGGGGTCGCCGACAAGTTGGTCACCATTCAAGGCAATGCGTTTGATGTGTTAAATGCCTTGCGTACGGATGAACAAAAGTTTGATGTGGTGATTGTTGACCCTCCAGCATTTATCAAGCGTAAAAAAGACTTTAAACAGGGCGCAGAAGCTTATCGTCGGATCAATGAGATTGCCATGCGCGTGTTAGAAAAAGACGGAGTTTTGGTTTCGGCCTCCTGCTCACACCACATGACACGCGACAATCTGTTAACCGCGGTGCAGTCTGCCGCACGCCATATTGACCGCAACGTTCAACTGTTTGAACAGGGGCACCAAGGTCCTGATCACCCCATTCATCCAGCGATCCCAGAAACGGAGTACATTAAAACTTTGTTCTTTAGAGTGTCATCTACTTGGTAACCCTTAATGTGAGCTACGAACCCCAGTTTATAGTCGTGCCATGAGAAGAGCTGAGTTTCCGTTAAGCGTGTCCGATATTCAGCAGAATAAACGCCAGCAAGCACTCCAGAAACAGCTGTCTAAATCCTGTTTTTGGGATGAGGTTGAGCAGACACTCTGGATCGATTGTCGGAAAGTATGGCCCGAGTTTGGTGTCTTGAGTGTGCCAAGCTGGGACGCTTTGACCATGAGTTCCGCTAAAGTTCCGGCTTATCCAAACGAGTTAAGAATTTTAGAGTGGTCCAATTATTCGCAAATATCGTATTGGCGTAAACAGATTCCGCAGTGGGTTCAGGACAGCTGTGCGCTTTTTCCAAGCCATCAGCTTGTTTTACTGCATTATGCTGGCAAATACCCGCAGCTATTAGAGCTGTTGGACCATTCGCCCATGTTGGCGTGGCGCTTAATCAACTCAGGCTTGCAGGAGTCAGAGATTGTCGCTTTGCTGTCCGGCAATCGACAGGTGATGGCGGGGCAGGTTGGTTGGCCTGAGAGCGGTGAAACAGTCAAGTTTCTGCGCAATTTACGATTGCGCTTGGTCAATGATGAGATTGCGGAGCAAGTCGAAACCTGTTTACTGGATGAGCAGCGTTTAAGCGCTTTACAGGTGTTGCCGAGAATCAATTCGATGGCCTTGTCTTTGGCAGCACGTTTTCCAGAGCTGATTGGCAGTCAACTGCATCACGCGCTGGCGCAACTGCCGTGCCGCCCTATGCAATGCCAAAGCATGGTCGCCCTGCTGGAGGATGCCTATCGATTAGCGGATGCATTAGAGTTCGCTGCGCAAGAAGTAAACCGAATTGGAGAGTGTCGATATTTAGTCGAAGTTTCCGAAATCTACCAGGCCTGGCTAACGCAAGGTTTGTCCGATTCGCCGCACGGAGTTACGCCTAAATCTGCGTCAGAGCTTAAACCTGAAGAACGCGTGCAAGCTTATCAGCAGGCACTTTCGTTCGCACTCACCCGCGAGCCTCAACGTGTGGAGCGGTGGCAGGACTGGCGATTGCTCAGTCAGCTGCAACAACATGCATGGTGGATTGATTTGGACACGAACTCCTCTTTACCGAACTCAGAAAGTTTGGTTGCATGGTGTGATAAAGAGGGGGTTTGGGTCGCATTATTGAGGGCGCCTGACATGGTCAAATCGAAACTTAAAACAGAGCTTAAAGTATCGGAAGGCTGTTTAGAAATCGTGCGGATTAGAGGGCTGGATAACTGCTTGGCTACGTCCAATCAATGGACACAACTGCACCTGTGGCAGGCCAGCCTTAAGGATGAGGTTTAAGCCGTTTGTAAATTTTAACATCGTTTAAAGGGCGCTTGTTATGCGAGTTCAAGAGACTCAACGAGTGTTAAGTTGAAACGATAT
>CAZVPH010000037.1:0-10003 GCA_964628125.1 uncultured Thiosulfatimonas sp.
GTGACGTAAAAATCATCTTGTGAGCGCAATGACTGTTTAAAATCGATCTCTACCCGGCGCACCATCAAGTTCACGCCTTGTTCTGCCAGGCCTGCAAAATCAACGGCGTTGGCCAGTAAAAACTCATGCCTGGCGTGCTCTAAATAGTTTTGATACACGCTGTTATTCACTACTTTCTGCAGATCACATTCGTAATCGCGCACGCGCATTGCATACTTAAACATTGACCAACCTCCTTTGTGCTTTTATGATGGGACAACTCTTTAATTAAGTTAAATTACTAACCAAGCTGTAAGCGATCCTTTAACCGCTTTACTCCGATTTTAAAAGGTGTGCGACCATGGCCATTTCTGACTGGCACGAAAACGATCGACCACGAGAGAAGCTCATCAAATTTGGCGCGGACCACTTGTCCGATGCGGAGCTGCTGGCCATTTTATTAAGGGTCGGCGTAAAAGGTAAAAACGCCGTTGAACTGGCGCAAGACCTGCTCGACCACTTTGGCACACTTCATCAACTTCTCACCGCTAGCGAGTCCGATTTTTGCAACGCTAAAGGGGTCGGGCAGGCAAAATATGTTCAATTTCAGGCGGTGCTTGAAGTTGCAAAACGCCACTTTGAAGCAGGCTTAAAAACCCGCGACGCCTTCACCTCTCCGGAGCTGGTCGCACGGTTTATCGACACCGAGCTCGGTCATCTCCACCGTGAAAAATTTGCACTCTTACTGCTGAATCAACAACACCAACTGATTAAATTTGAGGTGCTGTTTGAAGGCACATTAAATCAGTCTCAAGTCCACATTCGTGAGGTCGTCAAATGTGCGCTTGATCACCATGCGGCAGCAGTCATTTTAGCCCACAACCACCCCTCTGGCGATCCGACACCAAGTCAGTCGGACATCGACATCACTCATACCATTCAACAGGCTCTAACCTTAATCGAAGTCCGAGTATTAGATCACATGATTTTAGGCAACGCGGGCCGTTGGCACTCCTTAGCACAGCACCAACAAATGCCGATATAAACTAACCGATCTTCAATTTTAACGCTTTTAATACTCCGTCACGATCAAAAAGTGCCAAACAATGTCTCCAACTCTGTAAACTCTCTGTACTGACAAACTCCAGATCCTCCCCCAATCGGCGCGACCTCGACAGTCAAAGAGGATTATGCTGCCGAAAACTCAAAGAAGGGTCACATTTAACTTGCTATTCGGGTCTCTTTTGTGGATAATCTCGCTTCTTATTTTCAGTAGTGGGCTCGCCACTGCATTAGATATAGAAATATTCGAATATTTTTAATAGATAGGACTTTTGGTTTTAGGAGTATTTTACTCGTAATCCGGGGGTTTTAAGAACTTTATAAGGGATTGTGAAATGTCTAAAGTATGCCAAGTAACAGGAAAACGTCCTGTAGTCGGTAACAATGTTTCCCACTCACAACGTAAAACACGTCGTCGTTTCTTACCAAACCTGCACTCGCACCGTTTCTGGTTAGAAGCTGAAAACCGCTTTGTTAAATTACGCGTCACTGCCGCAGGCATGCGTACAATCGACAAGAATGGTATCGACTCTGTGATCGCAGAGATGCGTTCACGTGGTGAGAAAGTCTAGGAGACTGCAATGCGCGATAAAATTAAATTACAGTCAACTGAGTCTGCTTATTTTTACACAACAGATAAAAATAAAAAGAACATGGCTGGAAAATTTGAAATCAAGAAGTACGACCCAGTGGTTCGTAAACACGTCTTGTTCAAAGAAGCAAAAATCAAGTAACTCTTACAAAGAGATGTTTGGTAAAACCCGGTTCAAAAGACTGGGTTTTTTTATGCCTGTCGAAACACTAAAAACCAATCTCTAAAATGAAAAGCAGCAACGGTGATCCAACACGGTTCCACCTGAGAGCCACTGTCCTTGAGAGCTACGCTGCAACCATTCTAAACCTGTTTATCGACATTTCCCTATCAAAAGACAAAGAGTGCCCATCCCCCACATTACTGACCAAACCATAGAGCAGCTGATTCGATTCAACGGTCCCTAATCAAACCATAGTGAAGCATGAAGCAGCAGTAACAAGAACCAAAAACAGGGGTTACGAAGCTTAACGATCTATAAAAGAGGCTTTACTACGACCTTATCACGTCCGGACTCTTTTGCCTGGTACATCAAATCGTCCGCCAGCTTAAAAATAGCATCGCTACTCAACCCATGATCAGGTGGCAACACTATCGCGCCAAAAGAGAGCGTAACGACCCCATCAACACCTAGTTTATTCTTAATCCCAAGCGCTTTAACAGCGGCGCCCAGAAAGCTCAAGAACTGCTCAACGCTCTCTAGGTCCATTTGATGAAGAATCATGCCGAATTCCTCTCCGCCCAATCTAAACAGCAGATCTTGCGGACGCTTTAACCTGCCTTTTAGCGCGATCGATATTTCTTGCAACGCCTTGTCGCCCTGAAGATGACCATAACCGTCATTCAACTCTTTAAAAAAGTCAACGTCTGCCATGGCGAATATAAACGTCGCTTCTTCCCGTTGTGCTCGCTTGATTTCTCGTGCAAACACGTCTGAAAAATAACGTCGGTTATACAGGCCTGTCAATGCATCTCGAATACTCAGCTCTTCTGCTTTTTTACGGTCCGTTAAATCCTCGCGCGAAACTGTTATTTTCTGAACCTTGCCAAAACGAAATTCAGGAACGGCTGTCAGATTAACGTAATAGATGGAACCATCTTTATGACGGCCTTCGACTTCACCTTGCCAAGCCTTGCCTTTCAAAACACTTTCATAAATCTCACTGTACTCTTCATCTGACATGGCTGCGCTCTTGGTAATTTTGGCCGGTTGCCCAATCAGTTCGTCTCGTTGGTAACCGCTCAACTTTAAAAAGCTATCACTTACCCAGATAAGCGTACCTTTACTGTCGGTGACAGTTGCCAGGCTCAACTCATTAACGGTATCAACATAACTTTGTAACAATTTTTTTGAGCGATGCATGGCCAACACCCAAACCATTGCAATCACCAACAAAACCGAGAGCGTGAGCGCCAAAACATACCACCAACGCGACGATTCTGTTAAGAGCGTCAATTGAATCCAATCGTTATAAATCTTCTGTCTTTCAAATTGGCTTATACGCGCCAAGGTTTTTTCCATAATGGAGTGTAAAAGTTCGTTATCCTGATGCACACCAATCGCCAGTTCAAATCGCCTTTCGGACTGACCTATAATCTTCAAGCCATCCAATCCATGTTGCTTAACCGTATAATTGATCGCCGCTAAACTGCCAGAGTAGCCCAAGGCACGCCCGTTGATTACTGACAACAATCCCTCCTCGACCGAGTCAACTAACAGTGGACTCACCCCTGGGTGAAAATAAGCAAGACTTTCATGCGGCCAAGAGTCTTTCACCACCGCGACCTTTTGGCCTTTTAGTCGGTCATATTGATCAAGGTAATCTAATTGCTTAGCGGCCGCCAACACTATGGGAAAAGAGAGGTAAGGTTCTGTATAAATTGAACCCACTGGTGACTGAGTCGTGACCGGTACAGTCGTTAACAGATCGACCTCTCCGTCTTGAAACATCTTTTTGACTTGTGTCCATGACTTATCACGTACTGGCTCGAACTCTATCCCAAGCATTTCACCCATTAACTTGAAATAATCCGAAGCCATCCCTTGATACTCTCCCTGGCTATCAATGTATTCAAAGGGCGCCCATTGAGTGTTATTGCCTATCTTAATACGAGGGTGCGCTTTAATATATTCCAGTTCTGCGCTGGTATACAGGGATTGGTTAGGATCAAACACCAGCTGTTTAATGTCGATATTATCGAGCTCAACACAGTTTATAACCCCCGCCTCTCTTGCATAAGCCGCCGTTGACAGCAACTTTCTTGCGTCGATCTCTCCCACTTCGGCCTTGCCGGATTTCACATACATTGTGGTAGCTTGCGCTTCTGACAACAGTGCGTCACGTGATTTATTAACGGGATAGTTCAGCAAAATATAATCGACAACTTCTGCTTGATGTTGAATCGCATACTCCCATCCGGCGATCGTCGCCTCACGGAATCGACTCACCACATCGGGCGCAAGCTCTGTTTTTTTCTGGTGTGTAAAAATGAGATCGCCATAGGATTGAATGCCATAGGCTTTGGGGTCGAGGATAAAAAATGGGATACCCATCTGCTTTAATCGATAAGGTTCATTGGTATAGTAAGAACCATACAGGTCCACCTTACGGTCAATAAAGTCTTGCAAATTTCCAGAGGCAACGACCTCAGTCATCGGCTCATCAATGACTTCCGAGGCTTTTGCAATTAAGGTTTTGATCTGCAAATTGTTGACGTGCATGACACTCTTGCCAGACATCTGAGAAAGTTCGGTCACAGGCTCATGCGACAACAAAACCATCGGTGAAAATTGAAAGGAAGCCATCACTAACTTAATCGGCGCACCTTTGGCGTAGTCTACGATAATGGAACTGTATCCCACCCCAAAATCCGCTCTTTTAGAGACCACTTCATCGATCATGTCCACACCCGGCCTCCACGGTGCCAGCTGAACCTCCAAACCTGCGTCCCGATAATAACCTTGTTGAATCGCGGCATAAAAGCCTGCAAACTGAAACTGATGACTCCAGTTTAGTTGAACCGTAATCGGGGTTAGGTAGACCTCAGGATCGCCTGACTGGAGTGTCGAGCTTTTAGAAGACGCAAAAGCCTGTCCAGAGAAGAACGAGAGTATTAAGAATAACGAGGACAACGAAGCAACCGTCAAAACGGCTAAGGGTATTTTAAAAGACGAACCATAGGGGAAAGTAAAGTGCATTCAGCAATTATAGGCCTGCAAATGAATAAGTCTATTTTTTTGATGACGAACTCTCCCGCCTGCACTCGCCTTGCCCCCCCTCTAATAACTCGTTATTTTTTATAAACAAAGCCTCGAGTGGTTTGTTTACAATACCGTACGCAACGTACAGGTTGAACTCACCTTCTCATAATGCCAAATTTTGGGAAGCTGGCGCCTTAACGCCGACACGATTGCCCCTTTCAACCCCGAAACAAAGAGAGCAGACGATGCCCGAACTCCCCGAAGTCGAAACCACCCGTAAAGGCATAGAGCCGAAAGTCCACCAGCAGACAATCACGGGCTTTGTCATTCGTGACGGTCGATTGCGCTGGCCGGTGGAACCTCACCTAAAGACGAACTTACCAGGCCTGGTGGTTTTATCTGTGCTACGCCGTGGTAAATATATTCTACTGACCACTTCAAAAGGCGTATTGCTAATCCATCTAGGCATGTCGGGTAATTTGCGGGTACTGCCGATTGGCACGGAGGTGCAGAAACACGACCATATTGATATAGAGTTTGCGAATGGTTACCTGCTGCGCCTTAACGACCCTCGCCGATTTGGCTCGGTTTTGTGGCACGACGCAAGTTTAGGGCCGGTAGAGAAGCATAAGCTATTAGCCAAGCTGGCACCGGAACCCTTAACAGACGCGTTTAACGGCGCCTATTTCTTTGAGAAAATTCACAAACGCAGAGTGGCGATTAAGAGCTTAGTGATGAACAGCCATGTTGCAGTGGGCGCGGGCAATATTTATGCGAACGAAGCGCTTTTTATGAGCAAAATTCATCCGCAAACCCCTGCCAACGCTTTAACATTAGAACAGTGCAACTGCTTAGTCGAAAACATAAAGAAAGTATTACTTGCGGCGATTGAGCAAGGTGGCACCACCCTAAAAGACTTTTTGTCGCCGGACGGCAAGCCGGGGTATTTTGTGCAGCAGCTCAACGTTTACGATCAGGCCGGCAAGCACTGTCCAAATTGCAACCACCCTATTGAACGGATGATGCTCAACCAGCGCGCCACCTATTTTTGTGCGACTTGTCAGCCCAGCGCTCTTTAAATTACCCAACGCAGTTGAGCTCATTTGAGTTCAGCCGGACAGAGCAGGGTTGGATTGAGCTATGTTGTGTTGTGTTGTGTTGGGCTTTGTTGAATAAGGTTTTCCTTGGTTTGATAGAGTTGAACAGCCTTGAGTTAATCGGATTGAATCGAACCGAATCGGTTTGAACCAAACCAAATTCTCTCCTCAAGCAAACTCGCCTAAATCAGTTTAAAATCGCCACCGATTTAATGGCGGCCACCCAGGCCTGGTCAACTTTTAAATTCAACGCCTTAGCCGATCGTTTGTTCACCTGCGCCAACAAAGGCCAGGGTTCATTGGCCACCCGTAAACGGATCAGCACACTGTAATCGTTAAGCCCCTCTATCGCGTCAATCGTCACCGGCAGATGGTTTAACATCGAACTTTGTTGCGGCACGACCGCCATCAAACTGATTTGTTGGGCCGAAACCACCACTCGTACCGTCTCCCCAACCGAATTTGGCAAGGCAGGTAGCCACAACGGTACTTCACCGACCTTAAGCTCGGTCAGCCCGTCCTCTGTGTCTTGAGAGACCACCACCGCAGAGAGAACTGCTCTCGGCTCACTGTCTCTATACAACGGCGTGTCTGCGCGATTCAGCGCCTCTTCAATCGCTTCAAAATGCGTCACACGACCTTTGGCCATAAAGAGTACGTGGTCAGCCAAACGCTCCACCTCGTCGGGTGAATGAGTGACGTAAATAATTGGAATTTTAAGTTCGTCACGCAAACGCTCTAGGTACGGCATAATACTGCGCTTTGAAAACACATCCAGCGAAGCCATCGGCTCATCCATCAACAAAACTTTAGGCTGTGACAGTAACGTTCTGCCAATCGCCACGCGTTGGCGCTCTCCTCCCGACAGAGTGTTGACGTCGCGCTCTAAAAGCGCCTCGATCCCCAGCCACTCTACAACCTGCTCGATGCGGATGCTGGAATCGCCACCCTGGTTTTCATGACGTCGCTTTAGACCGTAGCGTAAATTGGCTAGAACACTTAAATGAGTGAACAAACTAGCCTCTTGAAACACATAGCCCAACTGCCGTTTATGCACAGGGTGATGCTTACCCTCTAACAACCAGGCCTGGTCATTAAAAAAAATCTCTCCAACCATGGTGGTTTCTAGCCCGGCTAGGCAGCGCAAAAAAGTGGTCTTGCCGCTGCCCGAATGTCCAAAAATTGCGGTCAAGCCTTTTTCGGGTAACTTAAACTCACCTGTTTCTAAGACAAAACCGTCTCGCTTTAGATTGAATTGTCCTTTAAAACTCATCTCAATCCCCCCATTCTCATTTCCATTCGACGGTTGACGCCGTAGACAATGGTCAATACTAACAAGCTAAACACCAACATGATGGCAGAGAGAACGTGCGCTTCCAAGTACTCTAGCGATTCAACATGATCATAGATGGCGACAGAAGCCACCTGGGTTACGCCTGGGATATTGCCACCGATCATTAAAATCACGCCAAACTCGCCCATGGTGTGTGCAAACGCCAATGTCGCCGCCACTAAGTAGTAACGACGGGTCAACGGCAAAGTCACACTGAAAAACCGATCGATCGGCCCTGCTCCTAAAGTCGCCGCGACTTCGCCGGGACGCTTACCCAGTTGTTCAAAGCCATGCATTAAAGGTTGAATTGCGAAAGGCAACGAGTAGATCACTGAGCCAATGACCAGTCCCGTCATCGAGAAGGTTAAGGGCGAAAAACCAAACGAGGCCCACAACTGGCCAATTGGCCCCGCGGGTCCTATAGAAAGCAGCAGATAAAAACCTAACACCGTCGCGGGCAGCACTAATGGCAAAGCCACCACCGCTTCTAAAACCGCTTTCTTAGTGCCTTGAACCCGTGACAGCCACAAGGCAAAAGGGGTTCCAAACACAATTAGAATAACGGTTGTGTAAAAGGAGACCTGTAAAGTCAGCCACAATGGGTATAAATCAACGCCTGCTATCATCCGTGTTCGTTCTCTTTTTTGTCGTTTAAAATGAACAAAGCCGTCTGGTACTCCAGACGGCTTATCATTATTGCCAACGCTCTTCAGCTTATCTTCGGCCAGCACTCTAGCTGTTGGGAGTGCATTTAGCAGTGCTTATTATAAAGCGTTCTACTAAGCCAGCTAGAGCCAATTCCTTAAAGGAATCTTAAAAGCGCTTCGCGCCCAGCCCGTAACCATAGGCTTCAATATGCTGACGCGCTTTATCCGAGTCAAAAAACTTTAAAAACGCTTGCGTCTCTGCACCGTTTCGGCCTGTTAATACCACTGCGTCTTGGACTAATGGTGGATAAAGCGCGCTGTCAATCTCAAAATACTCGCCGCCGACTGGCTTATCAGGGTTGGAAACATAAGATTTTGCCACCATTCCAATCTGAGCACTTCGAGTGGCCGCATAATGATAGGTCTTACCAATATTTTCACCTTGCACGATCTTGTTCAACGCCCGCAGCTCATCGTATAAACCGTAATGGTTTAGCACGATTTCAGCCGCGGCACCATAAGGTGCGACCTTCGGGTTAGCCATTGCTAAAAACTGCAAGTTTGGGTTATCGGCTTTTAAAATTGATAAATCCGCAGACACTTTTTCAGGCTCAGGCGACCAGGCGACCAGCTTGCCCGTGACATAGGTAAAGCGTGTATCGGACTCTGCATAACCTTCTTCTGCCAACATTTTAGGACGCTCTGCATCGGCTGCAAACAACATGTCGTAAGGCGCACCCTGTTTAATTTGTGCATACAACATGCCGGTAGCACCATTAGAGATTTCAACTTTAATGCCGGTCTCTTTAGTAAATTCTTCCGACAAGGCCTTCAGTGTCGCTAAAAAGTTGGAGGCAACGGCAATTTTAACCGTGCCTTCTTTAATGTTTTCTTGCGCCGAGGCGACAGAACCCCCAAGCATTGCGCCCATCATGACCAATGCTAAACCTATTTTCTTTACTGACATATCACTCTCTCTTGTTTAAGGTTGTTTATCAACTTAATTAAAATATTAAAATACTGACTGAAAATACTGACTGTCTTTAAAACGAAGGTTTAAAACGTAAATTTAAAACGGATAAAACCTTACATACATATCGATAGGCAAAAAAATCCCTGATTAATCAGAGACCGCCAACAGAACATGACTGGCCTTCACCAAAGCGCAGCAGCGTTTACCTACGATCAACTCTAAGCTGTCAACGCTCTGATTGGTGATGATGGCCGACATTTTTTGGCCACCGCCAATTTCAAAAGTGACGTCACTGTTGACGGCACCGATGTCGATCGCCAGGATTTCACCACAAAATTGGTTACGCGCACTGGTTTTAAACTTGCCAGCCAGATCTTCCGTCAGCACCACCCAGCTGGCTTTGATTAACGCATAAGCTTCTGCGCCAACCTCTAGCCCTAGGCGCTCTAAGCTGTCTGGCGTCACTTGAGCGACGACCTCTAGGTCGTTACCAACCGCTAAAATAACCTCGGTATTCACCGCGCCCGGCGTGATTTTGGTCACGGCTCCGTGAAACAAATTGCGTGCACTGGTTCTCATTGATACTTTCCTCATGACTTCCAACTGGGTCAATACACCGGGCGAAAGCGTTTCTAACTCGCGCATCCAGTGTTGCATCTGCTCATTAAACAGCTGATACGCGCCTAATAAAGCAGTACCTGCGGGTGTTAAAATCATACCGCCACCGCCCACACCGCCTTTTTGTGCGATGACCAAAGGCTTTTCGGCGGCCACATTCATCGCCTCAACGGCCTGCCAAGCGCCTTTATAGCTCATGCCACACGCTTTAGCCGCCGCCGACAATGAACCTAAAGCGGCCACGCGGCTCAACAACTCTAAACGACGCTGACCCGAACGCGACTGCTTGGAGCCCATTAAAAACGATTGTACAAGTCGCTCTGGGTGTGGATTTGTTAAATCAATATCGCTCAAATCAATCTCACTTAATAGTCACTATCAATCTTTTCAAGCTTACCAATAATAACTAAGGTTCATACCGAAAAAATAATTGTAGTTTTACTCAGCATAGATTCAACTAGTAAGTGCAACACCTGTAAGAATTGAAAAAGGCCAGTTGA
>CAZVPH010000038.1:0-9846 GCA_964628125.1 uncultured Thiosulfatimonas sp.
CATGTATTTTTTAGAAGTTCAAGTCTAAAAGCACATTCTTTAGCAGATTGTTACAAACAAGGCTTAAAAAGCGCTGTTTACGGAGCTTCCAGCTCCTCAATTAACAACTGCAACCGCTCGTTTTGTAAAAAACCTGCGTGGTATTTACGCCAAACCGCTTTCGCTTTGGAGTGTTCACCCATCTCCCAGTAGGTCGAAATTAGATGAATTAACACCTCATCATCCACTTTAATCGCCAGTGCTTTCTTTAGAAACTCCTCGGCTCGAGCGTACTCTTGCTTTTGAAAGTAGAGCCAACCCAAGCTGTCCAGCACATAATAACTGTCAGGCGCTAAGGCGTGGGCCTGATTCAGCAGGTCCTCAGCGACCTCAAGATTGCTGTTTTTTTCGACGTAAAAGTAGCCCAGCGCGTTCAGTGCGTCAACCTCTTTTGGATCCTGCTCTATGACCCGTTTTAGATTGCGCTCATAGCGTTCAAACGCTTCAAGCTTATAAAGCATCAGCGCCTGTGCCATTAACACCTCAATATGGCCGGGATCAATTTGCAGCACCCGTTCGAACTCTTCAACGGCTTGCGGGTATTGATTGTCATAACTGTAAAACACCCCTTTGGCTCGATAAACCTTGACCTTATCCTGGGGCTGCTCAGTCTTAATTAAATCCAACACTTGAATGGCTTTGGCTAACTCGCTCATTGAAAAATAGATTTCCGCGCGGTGCAGCTGCGCGTCAATGTAATAATTATTGGACGAGACCTTACTAAAGTAACGCAGCGCTTTGCCATACTCCTGCTGCTCTTGACTTAACAATCCTAAATAGTAGTTGGCAACGTTTCCATAACCATCGACCTGCAACACTTGATTTAAATTAACCTCCGCCTTTAAATAGGCTTTACGCTCAATTTGCAACAGTGCGAGTGAGAGGCGTGCGGTATAGGCTTCTGGAACAGTCTTTAAGATATTTTGGTAGCGCGCCTCTGCCGCATCATAGCGACTGGCTTGCACCTCTAACCGCGCTACACGCTCTTGCACCACCCAGTCTTCAGGATTGTCTTGTAAATAAGGCGCCAGACTTTCCAGCCCCTTTTCGGGTGGCGGCAGTTGCAGATACAGTTTTGCCAACAGTCGGTTAATTTGCGCCATCGACTCTGGGGTTTGCAACGTTTGAGCTTTTTCAAGCGCCTTTAATGAGACCTCGAGCTCGCCGTGCGCTTGAGCCACATAGCCCAGCGCAAAAAAAGACGCCCAGGTGTCTGGAAAATCTTTTGAGAGCGCTTGCATAAAAGCGATCCCTATCTCAGGTTTGGCCGTCGTCGACACCCGCTGGGCGGTGAGCAGGAAATCGCCCTCCAACCCCTCTTTTGAAAAAGAGTGATAACGGTGCCACTGCTCCAACGCTTGCTTCAGTTCATTTTGTCGCAACGAGATTAAAAAAGAAGCGCGCCACGCGATGGCTGCTTGGGGTGATACGTCACGCCACAAAAGTGTGGCTGCCTCTATTTTTTGAGTGTCGTAAGTGGACATAGAAAGCTCAAACGCTCGCTCTGCCAATCCGACATCCTGCGTTTTCAATGCCAATTCGTAAATCACATCAAACGCTTGAGCGGGCTGCCCTCTTTGAACCATCATTTCAGCGGCCAATATCTGAAACATAGTATTCGCATCCATCGGGCGAGACGCTTCAACAAGTCTGGACGCGCCCGCCACCTGCTGTTCCGCAGGTGGGGTTTTGGACAGTGCAATCCCAGAAACATCAGAATTATTTGTCGTCGATAAACCCGCATTACACCCTGTCAGAAATAAAACCCCGCCAATTAAGGTAAGTTGAAGGGCAAACTTACGCCTAAATGAACGGCCAGAGGAACGGCCTGGAATAACATGGGGGCGTTTACTTGAATATTTTAATGTCAAAGTTTGACTCTCTTACATAATGGAATGGGCTATTTGGCTAATTGGATGTATTGCCGGGTACGTTCGATTTCATTGACTTTAGCGCTTAACGCCATTTGCAAGCAACTTATAGGAGCGCACCGGCTCAGGAACCATCTTCACCCCTGGCTACTCATTGTAGATAATTTAAGCTAAAGATAAAGCGGTTGTGTAAAATTAATCGTTCAATAGCCCATGATTAAACCAAGGTCATTGCAGACAAAACTTGCAATTTGACAGATAATTGAGCAAAATTATCGCTTTTATTTAACAGAGTTGATTTCTGTTACTTTCTGAACAATGGTAAAGCCACGATATATATGAAACTTATTACACTGGGTGTGAATCACGAGACAGCACCTGTCGACATTCGTGGAACAGTTTCATTTGCGCCAGAGGCTGCGCAAGCTGCCCTGTCTGAGCTTAAAAACCAAGGGCTTATCTCAGAGTGCATTATTTTATCAACCTGTAATCGCACTGAAATTTACGGCATTATGAAAGATGAAGAAGCCGAGCAGGCGTTGCAACAGTGGCTGCATCAGTTCTTTGAATTAGAAACCGGCGCTTTATCTCCTTACCTTTATGTACACCATGATCTAGAAGCCGTTAAGCACATCATGCGCGTTTCGAGTGGCCTAAACTCTCTTATCTTAGGCGAACCTCAGATATTTGGGCAGATAAAAGACGCCTACAATGCGGCCCATAAAGCGGACAGCATTCACCACGCCCTGGAAAACTTGTTTCAACACATTTTTAGGACCGTTAAACAAGTCAGAACCGACACAACCATTGGCTCCAGCCCTGTTTCAGTGGCGTTTTCGGCGGTTTCACTCTCCAGACAGTTTTTTGGTGACCTCTCTTCACAGACGGCTCTGTTACTCGGTGCCGGAGAGACTATTGAACTGGTTTCCAGACACCTAAACGAAGCCAATATTGGCAAGCTTATCATCGCCAACCGAACGCTTGAGCGCGCACACCGTTTAGCGGAAAGCTTGGGGGGCTACGCCATCGGCTTGGATGAAATTGACCAGCACCTTCATGAAGCAGACATTATCATTGGCTCAACCGGCAGTCCAAACGTTATTTTAAAGAAAGAACAGGTGGTCGCCGCGCTTAAGAAGCGTAAAAACCGACCGATGTTTATCATTGATATCGCCATTCCACGCGACACCGACGCCGGCATCAATGACCTGGACAATGTTTATCTCTACACGGTCGATGATTTAAAAGAGATTATTGAAGGCAATAAACAATCCCGCCAAGCGGCCGCGCTTCAAGCTGAGGAAATTATTGGCGTTCAGGCGCATAGCTTCATGGTTCAACTGCATGCCATGCAGCAGGTAAAACCTGTCATTCAAGCCTATCGTCAGCAGGCAATGTGCCATAAAGAATATTCGTTGAATCGCGCACTTCGTCAACTGGAACACGGACACGATCCAGAACAAATCATCAAACGTTTGGCCAACCAATTGACCAACAGACTGATTCATACCCCGACTGCACAACTGAATCATGCGGGCATTGAAGGCAATAAAACACTGATTGAGAACGCGAAAAGTCTGCTGATCCGTGAACCAAAAGAACCGCATTCGAACTGCTAACCCACTTAACCGTTCCAACACACATAATCGAGACTCCTTTTGAAAGATTCTATTCGCAGCAAATTAGAAACCCTGGTTGAACGTTTGGATGAAGTTAACGCTTTAATCTGCTCGCCTGACATTATGAATGACCAAAACAGATTTACTGCCCTGACCAAAGAGTACTCCAAGCTGAGCCCCGTGGTGGAGACCTTTAACCGCTTTATAAGTGCAGAAAGCGATCTGGATGAGGCGATGGAGATGATCGGTTCTGGAGACGCCGAGTTAAAAGAGATGGCGCAAGAAGAGCTTCCAGAATTTAAAGCCAGTGTTGCAGAGTTAGAACTTGCGCTGCAAACGATGCTACTGCCTACCGACCCGAATGATGACTCAAATATTTTCTTAGAAATTCGTGCCGGAACAGGCGGAGACGAAGCCGCCATTTTTTCAGGCGATCTTTTTAAAATGTACAGCCGTTTTGCAGAAAAAGAGGGTTGGCAGGTCGAAATTGTCAACACAAACATCGGTGAACATGGCGGTTACAAAGAGATTATTGCGCGTATTATCGGCGACGGTGCCTACTCAAAATTAAAATTTGAATCCGGCGCACACCGTGTACAGCGCGTCCCCGCAACTGAAACGCAAGGCCGCGTTCACACCTCCGCCGCCACGGTGGTGATTATGGCCGAAGCGGCAGATGTCGAACAGATTGAATTAAACCCTGCGGATTTAAAAGTGGACACGTTCCGCGCCTCGGGTGCAGGAGGTCAGCACGTCAACAAAACCGATTCGGCGATCCGCATCACTCACATTCCGACCGGCACAATTGTCGAATGTCAGGACGAGCGTTCGCAACACAAAAACCGTGCTCGCGCCATGTCACTCCTGGCCGCACGCATTATGGATGCGCGCCAGCAAGTCCACGATCAAGCGATCTCTGATGAGCGTAAAAGTTTAGTGGGCACAGGCGATCGATCCGCGCGCATTCGTACCTACAACTACCCTCAAGGCCGTGTGACCGAACACCGCATCAACTTAACGCTTTATAAATTGGACGAGGTGATGAACGGCGGCTTAGACCAAATTATCGGTCCATTACTTGCCGAGCATCAAGCAGAGATGCTGGCCTCTTTAAGCGCCAACGATTAAGCGGATTAACGCAGTGTTGCAATGTCGTAGAGGCGTAAGAAAAGTTAGACGAGCGACATGGCGATGAGTAAAACAGCTGCAACTCCACTCGCGATGACCCTCGACGACTGCCTGCGATCGGCGCAGCAGCAATTGATTCAAGCAGGCCTGGTCGATTCGCCACGACTGGACGCTGAGTTGCTTTTGGCACACAGCTTAAAGGTTTCGAGAACCTACCTCTACACTTGGTCAGACAAATCGCTTGAACCTGAACAACACCGTACTTTTGAGAGTTTATTGCGGCGAAGAGTGCAAGGCCAACCCATCGCCCATATTGTGGGCGAACGTGAGTTTTGGGGGTTGACGCTTCGCGTTACTCAGGACACCTTAATTCCGCGTCCCGACACCGAAACATTGGTCGAAGCCGCATTATCTCGGCGCCCTAAATCTGAAGAAAATGCTACCAACAAAACTCACCAGGCCTGGTCAATTCTGGACTTGGGCACGGGCAGCGGCGCCATCGCTCTGGCCTTAAAAAGCGAATGCCCTAGTTGCGACATAACGGCAGTAGACTTCAGTGAACGGGCGCTAGAAGTCGCCATTGACAATGCGCAACGTCACAATTTGAAGATCTCCTTTTTGCACAGCGATTGGTTTTCAGCCATTGATTCAACTCGAAAATTTGACTGCATCGTCTCCAACCCACCCTACATCGAAGCAGAAGATCCACACTTAATCCAAGGCGACGTGCGCTTTGAACCCATGAGCGCGCTGACCTCTGGTAAAAATGGTCTGGACGATATTCAAAAAATTATTGACCAGGCCTGGTCGTTCTTAATCCCCGGCGGTTGGTTGTTGATTGAACACGGTTACAACCAAGCGCAGGCGGTCGCCAACCTCTTTAAAACGCATCACTACATCAATGTGGTCAATATTAAAGATTTAGCCGACAATCCACGTGTGACGCTGGGACAAAAACGGTAAACTGAACTTAACAAAATTAAGCCAAGCGAACCAACATCAACTCGGTTTAAACCAATGTCAGCCGCCCGCTTTAACCTATTCATAAGACCTACTCTCATGACACAGACCACTCAATTTATTCAATCGATCCAAGCAGGTCAAGCCGGTCAAACCACTCAAACCGAGCTCAATGACGCTGAACTCTCGCGTTACAGTCGACAAATCTTATTGCCTGAGATCGATTATGCTGGGCAATTAAAATTGGCGCAATCGCACGCGGTGATATTTGGATTAGGCGGTCTAGGCTCTCCGGCGTCGCTTTATTTAGCGGCCGCGGGAATTGGCCATTTAACGCTGGTGGATTTTGACCACGTTGATGACTCAAACTTACAGCGTCAGATCATCCACAGTGAAGCCAATATTGGACAGGCCAAAGTCGCCTCGGCACAGTCGCGCTTAGCGGCGTTAAACCGTCACATTCAGATTGATTCAATTCCTGAAAAGCTGAATGCGACCGAGCTGGTAGCCCTGGTGAGCACCGCAGACGTTGTTTTAGACTGCACCGATAATTTTGAAGCCCGATTCTCATTTAACCAGGCCTGCTTTACGGCAAAAAAACCGTTGGTTTCCGGTGCCGCCATTCGCTGGGAAGGCCAATTGAGCACCTATGATTTTAGACAGGAAAACAGCCCCTGTTACCAGTGCCTCTATTCAGAAAACAGTGGGCAAGCGGAGAGTTGCAGTCAAAGTGGTGTTTTGTCGCCCGTGGTGGGCATGGTGGGCAGTATGCAGGCGATCGAGGCGATTAAAGTCTTGTTAGACCTGCCGACCTTAACGGGAAAGTTGATGATTATGGACGCTTACAGCATGATGATTCGCACGCTGAACCTCAAAAAAGATCCCGCCTGCAAACAGTGTGGCGAAGCGTAAACTGCGAATTTTCGGCCCTTAGACTTTTAAACTCTAATGCCTCTTTAAAACATAGAGCACCGGCTTTTAAAACGCTGATTTAAAAGTCATAGGTCAGCAGCTGTCAAAAAGCCCGCCACCGGCTAGTTCTTTTTAATGGTGATGATGACGCGTCGATTTAAAGAACGTCCGTAGGCGGTGTCATTCGGAGCCACTTCTTGGTTATCTGCATTGCCCTCTATCCGTACCTGAGATTTCTCCACCCCCATATAAATAAAGGTTCGCGCAACGGTCGCGGCTCTTGCGGCAGACAGCTCCCAGTTTGAAGGGAATTGAAAGTTATTAATCGGTCGGTCATCGGTAAAGCCTGCAATCAGCATCTCTTGCCCACGGCCCGCCAAAGTCTCGCCTAACTGCTCGATCTGCTGTCGTGTTTTATCGCTGATGCCGGCGCGGCCACTTTCAAAAAAACTATCGGATTTAAGGGTGATGCGCGTGAACTCTTCCGTCTCTTCTATGCTGATGTCTTTTGGATCGACGTTCTGCATCGCAGCCTCTATCTCTGCCTTAGAGACGGTTGGTTTTAAATCCAATTGAATTAACTCTTCTTGAGGTTGAATCTGCTCCTCAAGGTCGGCTTTCACGTCTTTGGTTTGAACGCCCCCAATGCCATCGACAAATGCTTGTCGCTCTTCTGGCTCAACCACGGCCATCAACCACATAACCAGAAAGAAGACCATCAGCACGGTCATTAAATCCGCTAGGGCAATCTTCCAAGAACCGCCGTGCGCACCGCCTTCTTCATGCTTTCCTCGACGACGTGACATTAACCTGCAACCTCACCACTTAACGACGGGGGCTTAAAGCCAAAAAACAAGTCTGGACAATGCATATCAATCCTCCCTCGGTACTTCAAACTCTGGTGGAATACGTTGACGTCCAATCTCAACCGCAATACTTGGCGAGACACCATTGGCATAAGCTGAAAGAAATGCAGAGGTCATCTCAAGCAGAGAGCGGTCTTGTCTAATCATGACTTCAACCGAGTGAACAAAAGGTGCCAGTACCGCAAAAGCGACGAAAATGCCTGTCAAAGTCCCCACCAAAGCCGCCCCGATGGCCATCCCGATTTGAGCCACATCCATCTCTCCGCCCAAAAGCTCCATTGTTAAGATTACGCCCAACACGGCGGCGACTATTCCAAAACCTGGCAACCAATCAGAAACCTTACCAATGGCCCTAGGCACTTCCATCATTGAGTTGTAAATGTCGTCTACTTGATCCTCAAGATGGTGTTGAAAGTTTTGACTTTGAGGTGGGTTTAACAGCAAGTAACTGAAATTGTCGATGATAAATTTTTTGAGGTCAGCGTGGTTTAAAACCGCTGGATAGTCGGTGAAAATAGTGCTGTCGTCCGGACTGACAATATGTTTTTCGAGCGCCAACACGCCGGATGACCGTGAAAGTCGCGCCAAGGTTTCCAGCACGCCAATGGTCTCAGCGTAAAGGTTCTTCGTCACCCTGTCCCCTGCAAAGTATCGTCCCAAAAAACGCACACTGCGCTTCCAGACATAGACGGGAGTAGAAGCTAAGAACGTGCCTAATGCAATTCCGAGTATCAACACCAGCTCTGAGGGGTGCCAGAGCGTGAGTAAGTTCCCGCCCATCATCAAAAAGCCGCCAAAAAAACTGAGCGTTATAAGAAGAATACCAATGGGCTTAGCAAACATAGTTTTTCACTTATTTTAGTTCCAAATAAATTGCTTCGATACAACCTGAAGACTCTAGGTGCATGTGCAAGCTGTACATTCTCATCGTTTTTTTGACAGAACATTTTACAATTGCAGTTTAAGCAACTCTTATACCATGTTTAAAGCATGCAAAGATTATGAGCCACTTATCCCGGCAAAAAAGCGCTCAACAGCAGCGTATTAAGCAGGCAGGTGGCACAATGTGGCGTGGGCTTAATTTTAATCAGCCACTCGGATATGAGTCACTTTTTTTAGAGTGCGTGGCAATGCCACGCCTTTTTTAGCACGCTCGGAGAAAGCGTCTTCAATGGCGGTTGGTCCGTATATTTTCTCGTAATCACCTGCAACTAAAGCGACTTTATCGCCCGGTGTAAAAGCAAATACCGCATTTACTTTCTCGCCTTTTGGCATGTGAACGAGCTTATTGCCTTTGCCTTTTGCCAAGAGCGGCAGCTGGTCAGCTGGAAACACTAACATACTGGGTTCACTCGTCACCACCATTACAAACTGCCCTTTTTTTACCGCTGCCGGCGTCAACACATGGTCGCCTGCCGGCACAGTAATAGAGGTTTTTCCAGCTCGATTTTTAGAGAAAAGATTTTCAAGCTGAGTGACAAAGCCATAGCCCGCGCTGGAGGCAAGAATGACTTGATCGGCAGGCTGCCCCATTAGAACCTGAGTAAAGTTCGCACCGGCTGGCAAACTTAACCGCCCTGTGAGAGGTTCGCCGTGCGATCGTGCTGATGGTAAACTGTGCGCCGGAAGCGCGTAAGAACGGCCGGTATTGTCCATAAACACCGTCATCTGCCGACTTTGGCCTGACGCCTGAGCACAAAATGTGTCGCCTGACTTATAGCTTAAGGTCGCGCCGTCAACATCATGACCTTTCGCGGCTCTTACCCAGCCGTTTTCAGAGAGTACAACCGTTACCGCTTCGGAGGGCAATAAATCTTGCTCACTCATCGCTTGGGCTGGCCTGCCCTCAACCAATGGAGAGGGACGGTCATCAACATACTCTTCGGCGTCTTTCAGCAACTCGGTTTTAACTAAGGTCTTTAGCCGTGCTTCACTGCTTAAAATTCGTTCTAACTTTTTACGTTCATTTTCAAGTTCTGCTTGCTCGGTACGAATCTTCATCTCTTCGAGTCGGGCTAAGTGTCTTAATTTCAACTCTAGAACGGCTTCGGCCTGGATGTCGGAGAGAGCAAAACGGGTCATCAGCGCCGGCTTCGGCTTCTCTTCTTCACGGATGATCGCGATCACTTCGTCGATATTGAGAAAAGCGATGAGCATCCCGTCTAGGATGTGCAGTCGGGCTAACACCTTGTCTAAGCGGAACTGCAGTCGGCGACGCACGGTTTCGGTGCGATACACCAACCATTCGGTCAACATGACGCGTAAGTTTTTAACTTGAGGACGGCCATTTAAGCCGATGACATTGAAGTTGGCTCGGTAACTCTTCTCTAAATCGGTGGTGGCGAACAGATGCAACATTGCGGTCTCAACGTCAACACGTCGAGAACGCAACTCAATCACAAAACGCACAGGGTTTTCATGATCGGACTCATCGCGCAAGTCGACCACCAT
>CAZVPH010000039.1:0-9746 GCA_964628125.1 uncultured Thiosulfatimonas sp.
GATCAACGCATAAATGCCTTTTTCAGCCAGCTGAAGTGCGGCCAAAACAGCATTAATTTGCGCGCTCTGCTCACTCGATTGACACGAATCATGACTCGCTCTGTGTGAACCAATCTCATTCGCGCGCCCTTTTTTATCTGACGTAGATTGCAACCAGACACGCTTACAGGCGTGCAGAGCTTGGTGACGAGTTACAAAACGCAGGCGAGTGTAGAGTCTTGGCAGTAACTGTGCGCTCCAAAAAACACTCTGCGCACTGGCGCCGGTTTGAGACAAACGCTGAGTCACCCGCCTAAGCAGTGGCAACAGATGACGCTCGCCTAAATCCATAAACACCTGATCTAATTCTGTGCTCAAGGCTTCCAAATCAAATGCTGTAGCCGCTGCAAGCAGAGCAGACTGATAGTCATAATCGCCCTGCTGAACATCCACGCGGACTTTAGATTCGGTTTGCGAAAGCCGCGCCTTCACTTGCCCAATCGGAACCCCTTCTTCATTCAGTTTAACCGCCGCTTTGATGCGTTCAATATGCGCCAGTGTGTACAACCGGTGACCGCCTTCCGTGCGGACAGGCTCAATCAAGCCGTAACGTCTTTCCCAGGCGCGTAACGTAATCGCATTCACGCCAGTCAGGTTGGAGACTTCTCTTATTGGGTAGAGCGCATCATTGGTTTTCATAATATTTCTTTCATTATTTGACAGAGACCTTGGTTAATATCAGAGCGCAGATCATAGTTTAAAAGTTATGCACATATTAGACAAATACTTATACTAAAGCAACAAACCTTAAAGCGATAAACTGCGTATTTCTAGCCATTTAAAAAACTTAACAAGGCGGCGCCTTCATCGCTTCCACTCTCTCCAGATGCGCGGTTCGGCTCTGTTTTAGATCCACGATGGGCAATGGGTAGTTTTCACCCAGCACAATCCCCTTCGCCAAGCACTCGGCCGAATGTTCCCACGGCGCGTGAATGGCTTTTTTAGACAGGAGCTTCAACTCTGGCACCCAGGTTTTAATATAGTCGCCATCGGCATCAAACTTGGTGCTTTGGGTGACGGGATTAAACAGTCGATAATAGGGCGAAGCGTCCACGCCACAGCCTGCGACCCACTGCCAGCCCATTGTATTATTGGCGGGATCGGCGTCAAACAGCGTGTCATCAAACCACGCTTTGCCCAATAGCCAGTGCTGATTCAAATTCTTGGTTAAAAAAGAGGCCACCAACATTCGCACTCGATTGTGCAGGGTGCCGGTCTGCCAAAGCTCGCGCATTCCGGCATCAATAATTGGAATCCCCGTCAAGCCTTTTGACCAGGCCTGGTAGGATTTTTCATCGGTTTGCCAAGACATCTTCTGATATTTACTTTGAAACGGCTCTTGCTCCGTATTAGGAAAATTCACCAATAAATGTCGAGCAAACTCTCTCCAAACCAATTGCCGAAACCACGGCATGGCGTGATCATATTTGACCCTGCTTTCGGCGAGTAAACTTTGTAAATAAAAGAAAACCGTCCGCGGATTGAGTTCACCAAAGTGCAGGTGTGGCGATAACACACTGGTGGCCCTGAGCTTCGGAAAATCCCGATCTTCCTCATAGTCCGCTAACCCCTCTTCTATAAACGTCTGCAGCTTGTGCCAGGCCGAATCTTCTCCCACCTGCCAAGCATCCACAACATCAGCATCATGGTTTATCGGCATTTTTTGTGCCCACGGTAAACTCAATAAACGCTGTAAGGAGGCTGGTAAATTTAACCAGGCCTGGTCAAACGGTTGAATCTGCGCGGTCGCACTCAAATCGCCTACCGACTCCTCTAAAGGTTCAATCAGCGCTTGTTTGGTGAGCAACGCCTTATAAAAGGGCGTAAACACCAAATAAGGAGTGTTTTGTTGATTGCGAATTTGCTCGGGTTCGATCAAAAATTCTGAGTAAAATGGCTGTAAGGCCACGCCCCCGTTTTGACACAGCTCCAAAGCTTGCTGCTGCAGTGTTTTGAACGGCTCACCCACTTGATAACTGTAAAAAACTTGTTTGACTGAATGCGCCGTCAGCAGCTTAGAGAATTCAGTGACAAAATCGCCTTCCACCATCCACAGCTCACCGCCTTGCGCTCGAATCGCCTGCTGCAAGCTCTGTAAACTGTACGCCAGCCAAAGCGTGTTGGCGTCGCCCACCGTGTGCGCCGGATCATGAAAATAGGCGAATATAACTCCGTCTGACGGTGTCTCGTGTAAAGAATCAGTGCGTGACGACAAAGCCGCTTGCAGTGCGGGCAAAGCCGTTAATCTAAACTCTCGTTGCAGCCAAACTAGGGTGGTCATCGTCGTTTCCTGGTGGTTAATTAGGTTAATGAGTAGTAGCACGCGAAAGCGCGCCTACTATTGGGTGATTTGTGACGCTAACAATTGATTTTTCAGACGCTCTGACAGAGGATTATCCCCCAGCCAAATTCCAAAATACACCGCCTTAAAACCCGCTTGCCTTGAATGAAACAGCGGTTTATCATTCAGTTTTAAAGCCGTTCCTTCTGTGGGTCGGTATTCCAGGGTGTAGCAATCTCCTGGCACAACCGATTGGTAGGCTTGGTGCAAGCGCTCTACTTCAGCGCCAAGCTCAGGGGTTAAAACATTCGGTAACGCGGCATTTGCTCCCTCAATAAAAATATCCGAACCAATCGGCTTGAGATAACAGAGGTTTAACTTTAAAGCCACGTCGTCCTTTAAAAATCTCTCTGGCAATTTTTTTTCATTCGCATACAAGGTTGCATCATAAATATCCAACCACATCCACGTGGCGGTCGCGGTGGATATCTGTTGCCAACCCGGCTCAACGTTTTGGTCAAGAGCGGACATTTCCGCTGCCTTTTGCTCCGCAGCAAACACGCTGTGAGTAACCAGTAAACTTAATAAAGCACTGGACAAAACACGCCATAAAGTCGCTTTTGAAAAAAGTAATTTCAATGCCCACCCGTTATTTATTAAGCTCTGACCGTTCCACAGCATCGTCATTCTCCACAACTTCCACATCCTTCACGCCCCTACAACGGCTGTTTACTAAAAAACAGAGTCACTTCACCGACTTTAAAGCCCCATTTGCTCACCAAAGCCCGATTCATCATGGTCTGCTCCGAGTGCAGAAACATCCAATCATTAAACTGCACGTGCAAGCTGCTCTCTTTATACGGCAAATCCAGCGTGTAACGCCAGTTAAAAGCGTTGCCGGCTGATTCGCCGATCGCCTCTCCAATCACGTCATCGGCCCTGCCGACAAATTGATGATCCGCCGTTTGAGCAATTTGCCAAATGCGTTGTTGAGTTTCGCCATCGTCATAGACAAACTGCTCGTCCAACGTTAAAACCTTGCCCTCAACCGTGCCGGTAATGTCGACCGTAAATCGGCGAATGACCAGGCCTGCTCGATCTTGAAACTGTCCTTGAGCGTAGGTTTTACCCTTAAAATACTCAAATAACTCCAACTTAGGCTGCGTCTGTTGATAATCCTGAATTTTCACGGTGCTGCATCCTGTTAATAACATCATCACAAAGGTCATCACAAAAAAAATAACGCTTAACTGACTCTTTAAAAATCTCATAATTCCTACCTCGTTTGTTTAAAGCATTGAAAAATCAGCCTCTGGCAAGCACTCATAACCTGGCTTAGCAAACAGATAGCCTTGCATTAACTCAACCCCTCTTTCTTTAAAAAAGAGCATCTCTTCAAGCGTTTCAATCCCTTCGGCTAATACCTGAATGTTTAAGCTATGAGCGATCTCCAAAACGCCAGTAACAATGATCTGCTTAACACTATTTTTATCAATGTCACGGACCATCTCCATATCCAGTTTGATCATGTCTGGAACAAATTGTGCCAGCATATTTAAACCGGCGTGCCCCGCTCCAAAGTCATCCAATGCCGTTATAAAGCCTTTGCTTTGATAGTATTCAAAAATACCTTTTAAATGCGTTACGTCATAGACCTTTTCAGATTCGGTCACTTCAAACATGATTTGGCTTAATGGAAACCCATTAACCTCGGCGACCCGAATCGTATTTTGAATACAGTGTTCCGGTTGATACACGGCATTGGGCAGAAAATTGATACTCAACACCTTGTCCAAACCCAACTTAGTCGCCAGTGAGATCGCTCTACTTCGGCACATCTGGTCAAAGGCATAGCGATTTTCGTCATTCACTTTATCCAATACCGCCTTCGCGGTTCTCTCAACTCTGTCACGCACCAGGGCTTCGTAGCCAAAAACCGTTTTGGTTTTGATATTCACAATGGGTTGATAGGCGTAAGTAAAGTCAAAATCGGTCAAGGCACCACACTTTTTACACCCGATTAAAATATCCTTACAATTACTCATTAACAGACTCCTTTTGCAAGATTAACTGCACCACACTGCTGTGCTGAGTCTCAAATCCTACGGTGCAATAGTCTAAATAATAGTTCCACATTTTTTGAAACCGGCGATCATAACCTTGGCTTAATAAGACCTCACTGCGTTGGTTAAACTCCTGCTTCCAGAGTTGACAAGTTTTGGCGTAATCTTGTCCAAAATCTAAAACGTTATTCACTGTGAAGCCGTGTTTTGAAGCTAACTGCTTCAATTGCGTTAAGCTCGGCAACAATCCTCCCGGAAAGATATAGGTTTGGATAAAGTCCACATTTGACTGATAGTGCTCGGCAAACTCGTCATGAATAGTGATGACTTGCAGCGCGGCTTTGCCATTGGGTTTTAGATTGCGATTTAATTGCGCAAAATAGGTGTCCCAATACGCTTGTCCCACCGCTTCAAACATCTCGATACTGACAATGTGATCATACTGCTCGGTTTCATGGCGATAATCTTGCAACGCGACCTCAAATCGATTCGCATTAGTGTGTCGCTTTAACCTCTGGTGTGCGTAATCACGCTGTTCGGTTGAGAGCGTTAACCCTTTGATCGAAACGCCTCGCTCCAATGCGGCTTCCATTAAACCGCCCCAACCGCAACCAATTTCTAAGATTTTCTCGTCACCTGTAAGGGATAATTCATCCAACAACCGTTGGTATTTCTGTTGCTGAGCCTGCGCCAAACTTTCCGAACCGTCGATAAACAGGCCGCTGGAATAAGACATGGTTGAATCCAACCAGGCCTGGTAGAAACGGTTGCCCAAATCATAATGATAGGAGATATTTTTACGGCTATTTTTAATCGAATTATGACGTTTACGGTGTTGCCATAGATGCCATAAGTTAAATGTTTTATTGGCCAATAATCGATCCATCACCGTTCGGTTTTGATACATCAACTGCATTAAATGATGCAATGAGTTCGTCTCGACAGCGTTCTCAAAATAAGCTTGAGCAAAACCCAATTCACCTTGAGTTTTCAGTAACCAATAGGCTCTCAACGGTTTTATAAGGGTCAGTTCGGCGTGCGGTCCAGACGCTTTTCCGTCAAAGCGGTAGCTCTCTCCCAAAATATTCAACGTTAAACTGCCCAGTTTAATTTGGCTAAAAGGCAACTTGAGCACCCTCTTTTTTACCCAAGAAGGGGTCACCATTTTGCCAATTAAATTCCACCCACTGTTCGAAATAGTTTTTAACATAACGTCATCTCCGTATGACTGTAATCCACCTCTGCTTGTTGCTTGGGCGTTTTATGAAAAGTGCCGCCTTTCAGCCAAATTTTCAGTGCCCACCAGTGAATCATCACCACTACTTTCAAGGTATTAAACGGGTGTTTAAGCGCGGCCTTAAAGAGATTTTTGTCCGTTAAAGCACTTGCCTGGGCGACTTGGGTTGAGGTTAAAACCGGCTGACCGTTTTCAGTCTGGTAAATCCCCATCTTGTAGTGCTCACCAGGCTTATGAAACCGAAAGTTGTACCAACAATCCATGCCGATAAAAGGCGACACATGGAACACTTTGCGGGCTTTGACTTTAATCTTATCCGCCAAAGGCTCTCCCCCTTGGGTCAACACATAATGGTGCCACTGACCAAAGGTATTGCTGACTTCGGCAATAATGCCCACCATCTCATCGGCGGCGTTGTAGGCGTACCACATCGCTAAAGGGTTAAAAGTGATGTTCATAAAACGTGGAAAACAGACCAGCTCAATACGCTTCGCCGGTTCAGGCAAACCATATTCAGCCAGCAGTTCGTCTGCCCAAACTCGCCAGGCCTGGTCTTTTAGACGACGGCCGTAATCAGCGTAATTAAGGCTGAACAGGTTAAACCGGTTCAATGACAACCTTTTCAATTGCGCGGTTTCCGCTTCGATTCGATCAATGTCGATCCGCAGACTCATTACGCCGTACCGAAACTGATACTGCATCGGGAAAAACCGTTGATGCATCACTTGACCTAAATAAATTTGACTCGTCATCTTATTCTGCCTGTGCTCTGTTCTTGAATATGTTGGCGGCAGAATTCGTGGCATTCGTGGTGCTCTGCCACGGCGGAGAAATATTCCACAGAGCCGCCAATTTGACCGAGCTGGTCAGGCCGTCTTCGTGAAAGCCATAACCAAAGTAACTGCCGCAAAACCAAAGATTGTGTTTGCCCTGTAGGCTTGGCAATAACGTTTGCATCGACATCGCAGCTTCATCAAACACCGGGTGATGATAAACAATGCGCTGATCGGTGAGAGCTTCTGCGGGCGGCTTTGCTGGATTAAGCGTCACTAACAGTGGGGTTTTAACCGGCAGATTCTGTAACAAGTTCATCCAATAAGTGACGGCAACCGCACCGCCTGCTGACCGACTGTCGCGTAAATAATTCCAAGCCGCCCACGCGAGTCTGCGTTTTGGCATCAGCGCGAGATCACGATGCAAATAAGCGATATTTTCTTGATATTTAAAGTGTTTTAAAATCGAAAAATCGGCCTTAATGCTCTCATCCAACATCGCATAAGTTTCATCGGCATGTGAAGCAAACACCACCTCATCAAACAGATGTTGCTCGCCATTCTCAATCGTCAACATCACCCCTGCGTCCGGTTTTTGAACCGCTTTAACCGGACTGTTTGTGCGAACCTCAAAGGTGTTTAACGCCAAAATGGCTTGAATATACTGTTCAGAGCCGTTGACCACCGACTCCCACTGCGGACGATCTTCGATGTTTAACAGACCATGATTTTCAAAAAACTGCAGGAAACTGCCAACGGGAAATTTCATCATGGTGTCCAGCGGACAAGACCAGATGGCCGCCGCCATCGGCAACAGGTAATAGTCGCGCATGCGGTCACTGAAACCGTGCTTTGCCAAGTAGCTCCCCAACGTAATAGAGATTCTATCCACCAGTTTTTTGTCAGCGCTTAAATCTTGTTTTGCCTGTTTATTAAAACGCAAAATTTCACGAATCATTTTCCAATGCGCCACAGACAGTAAGTTGCTGCGTTGTGCGAACAGCGTATTTAAATTGTTGCCCGAATACTCCAACGCACCTTGATCCGCAGAGACCGAAAAACTCATTTTGGTCTCCTGGGTCGCAACGTTTAACTGTTTAAAAAAAGCAGTTAAGTTGGGGTAATTGGGGGTGTTAAAGACGATAAAACCTGTATCGACTGGCAGCTGCCTGTCCTCTACTTCCACCGTCAAGGTATTGGTGTGGCCACCGAGTTTGGCATTTTTCTCAAACAGGGTAACCTCGTGATGTTGGCTTAAAAACCAGGCCGCGCTTAAACCGCTGATACCACTGCCAACCACGGCTACTTTTTTTGGGGTCATCTCTGTTGTCTGCTTTGTCATGTGATCGTCGCTCTTGATTTCGTCTTTTTTATAATCTATACAATAACTGTACGCATTGCAATGAAAACCTATACAATAAAACAATAATAAAAAACAACTACACGAGGCAAGCGCAATGAAACACACCGTAGAGGATCTAAAAGGACAAAGAATTTGGCTGGTCGGCGGTTCAGAAGGCATTGGGTTAGAGCTGGTAAAGCAACTGCTTGAGCGGGGTGTACAGCTGGTGGTCTCTGCTCGAAACGCCGAACAAAATAGTGGCTTACTAGCGCTGCAGTCACCGCACGGCAACCTGCTTGCTTTACTGGATTGCGATGTCATGCAGAAGCAGAGTCTGCCGAACACAATCGACCAGGCCTGGTCAGTTTTTAACGGATTGGATGGGTGGATTTACAATGCAGGAAGCTATCAAGCCATGCGGTTAGACGAGTGGAGTATTGATTCTTTTGAGCAGATGAACCGTGTGAATTATTTAGGCGCGGTCTATCTGATGAACGGCTTATTGCCCTATTTTTTAAACGCCCAGGAGTCGTGCACTGTGTCGTCTAGTGTGTCGTCTACTACGTCGCCAACTACGAAGCCAGCTGTCACGCCGCAATGGCTGTGGAACATTAGCTTGGCGTCTGATTTTGGATTGCCGTATGGCGGTGGGTATTCTGCGCCTAAAGCGGCTTTGCAAAATTTAGCCGAATCCCTAAGACCCGAACTGGCTGAGGCGGGTATTGACCTAAAGGTGGTTAATCATGGCTTTGTAAAAACCCGATTAACCGCCAAAAATGATTTTCCGATGCTGGGTTTAATGACACCGACTTTAGCGGCTGAAAAAATTGTGCAGGCCTTGCTGAAACGATCCTTTGAATCTCGATTTCCGTTTAACTTAAGCTTGGTCTTGACGGTTTTAAAACGCCTGCCAAAATCGTGGGCGCTGTTTTTAACTCAAAAAATGTTAACCGCAGCGCCGTCTAATCCTACAACACCCCCAAGTAAGGTTGAAAAAGACTTATGAACTCCAAAAGTACACATAACAGCTCTCAGTCTGGCGACGTATTACAGAGCGATCTTTTGCTGCAAACCGCCTTAAAAAACTATGCCACCGCGTTTGAAAAACTCACGCCAGACAGCCTGCACCTTGAATTAGCGCCGTTGTTTGCTGACAGGGTCTTTTTTAAAGACCCCTTTAACCAGGTCACTGGAAAATCGGCGGTGGTGGCTGTTTTTGAACACATGTTTCAAACCTTAGGCACGCCACAATTCACTGTTAAACATTTCGCGCTTGCTCAACAAACCGGTTATTTACACTGGGAATTTGAGTTTTCACTGCCCAAACAGACAGCCAGAAAAAACATTGCCGGCTTGAGCCAAGTTGCGCTAAATTCAGCAGGCCTGGTCGAACAGCATATTGATTACTGGGACGCGGCCGAACACGTTTACAGCAAAGTTCCGCTCTTGAGTTGGGGCATTCGTCAAGTCGCCAAACGATTAACGGCGACTTAACAGAAATTTAAAAAACCTAATCAACCCTTAATACACACTTAATCCGCAAGCGAATCTAAATGTTCATAAACTCTATGACAGACAATCACTGCAGACATTGCTGCAAAGAACGCGCTGAATGAAGGTCGTTGAGAACGACAGCGCCATGCCGAAAAAAACCCAATTGCTCTATTACGGCGTGTTGGGCGCGCCTCTGGCCATGCTGGGGATTCCACTCTATCTCTACTTGCCCCTCTATTATCATGAAAGTTATGGTTTAAGCCTGACGGTTATCGGCTTAGCGCTGCTGGCGGCACGCCTATTTGATGTGATCACCGATCCGATTATTGGTTGGCTCAGCGACCGTTACAGTGTGCAAATCCATCGCACTTGGCAGATGTTTTTCGGGGTTCTATTGTTGCTGTTTTCGGTCTATCAGTTATTTTTCCCGACGATTGACCCTGTCAGCGGCGGCTCGCTGTTTATGTGGAGTTTTTTCACCTACTTAGCCTGGACGTGGGTGCAAGTGCCCTACCTG
>CAZVPH010000040.1:0-9685 GCA_964628125.1 uncultured Thiosulfatimonas sp.
CAGGGAATCTATGTTGGACCAGAGCGTTCGTTTGAAGTGGGCGCCAAGTATAAGTTTTAAGGGCTTGAGTATTTAAAAACAATCTCCCATTTTATGGAGCCGAGCTTTAGCAGCCGATTTTAACCGGTTCTAAAGCTCTTTTTATTGGCACAAATTATGTCTATAATAAACAAGACGTTAGTCGTGTTTATTTAAGGAGTACACAATGTTAAAACCACAAATGGTTCAAAAGTTAAATGAACAAGTCACCGCAGAAATGTATGCCTCCAATCTCTATTTGCAGATGTCTGCTTGGAGTGAAGAGCAAGGTTTATCAGGCGCAGCGGCATTTTTTCGTCAACACGTGCCCGAAGAATTAGCGCACCGTGATAAATTTATAGATTATTTAATCGAGTGTGATGCTCCAGTCGTGGTGGGCGCGGTGGCAGCACCGCCAACGGAATATAAAAGTTTGGTTGAGGTCATTAATAAAGCCTTTGAACACGAGCAGGTTGTGACGAGATTGATTAATGAACTGGCTGAGTTGGCGTTGGAGTTAAAAGACTTTAATACCTTTAACATGTTGCAGTTCTTTATCGCCGAACAACGCGAAGAAGAAGGCTTGTTCCGTGGAATTATTGACCAAGTCAAACTGGTCGCCTTTAAAGGCGAGACCGGCGAGGCGATGTATATGATCAACCAATATCTGCACCGTCTGTCTCAAAACGAACTCCACTAACAGGTCGTTATATTACTTGTTTTTATATAGAATTCCTCCGCGAGTGTTTGCCGAATCAAGTTTACTTGGTTCGGCTTTTTTGTTTTAAATAATTGTTCTTGAAACAGTCTTCCTAAAGTAACTGTCAACAAGCGTCGAACGAAGGCCGTGTTTTCTTTTAGAATAGAGTACGGAGTTAATATTAACGTCACTTTGACAAGGCAACACGCGCCTAACGCGTTTATTGCTTGCCAGTGTGACATCAAAAAGTGGAGTTTCGGATGGATTATTCTTTGTTACTTGAACCGGCTTTTGAACAGGCTAAAATTGGTTTTGAAGAGGGTGGAGTGCCGATTGGGGCTGCGATGTTTGACGCGCAGGGCACATTAATTAGTGTGGGACGTAATCGTCGGGTTCAAGAGAATGACCCCTCCATTCACGGTGAAACTGATGCGTTTCGCAAGGCGGGGCGACAAAAAAGTTACCGCGATAAGATTTTAGTCACCACCTTAGCGCCTTGTTGGTACTGCTCAGGGTTGATTCGCCAATTTAATATCGGCACGATTGTGGTTGGTGAATCTATTAACTTTGAAGGCCATTTTGACTGGTTGCGGGAGGCGGGCGTACGCGTGATTGAACTCAGTGATCCACGCTGCATTGAGCTGATGGCGCGTTTTATCAAGCAGAACCCAGAGATCTGGAACGAAGACATTGGCGAATGTTGCAGTGAAGAGAGCGTCTAATACTTTTAGGTAAGATGCCTCCTATAAATGTGATGACTACTGCAGCGATCACAATCGGTTCATGCAGTGGATTAGCCGTTGCAACGGATGCGGATAGCTTATAGAATCAGGCAGAATTTATAGAAAACGTGCAAGCTGTGCGCAAGTTTTTACCAAAAAACCTACCAGGCCTGGTAGGTTTTATAGTTTTATTTCAATTGGTTACAGCACTAACAATAGGCTAACTCAAGCCTTTTATAGAGCGTGAGGACGACCTCGGCGCTCTACTCTTCGTAAGGGGACGACCCCAGGAATTTAAAGCAGAGCTTACTGTCTGGAAAATCCAGCAGTGCAACTCTTTTAAGTTCGTATTCAAGGTACTTATATGAATTGGATGATTCTTTTAGTCGCAGGATTGTTAGAAATTGTGTGGGCGATTGGGCTTAAATATACCGACGGCTTTACTAAATTTTGGCCGTCGGCGATTACATTAGTTGCGATGTTAATCAGTGTGGTACTGTTGGGTATTGCGATGAAAACCATTCCTGCAGGAACAGCTTATGCGGTTTGGGTGGGAATTGGTATTGTGGGCACCGTTATTTTAGGCATGATTCTATTTGCCGAACCGGTTAATGCTCTACGAGTGGCGAGCATTGCGTTGATTGTTTTTGGAGTGATTGGTTTGAAGCTTTCCAGTGGGGAGTAAGCCAAAAACTTAATCTGTCCATCTGCTTCAAGGCGGATCTCTTTGGGAAGATATTATGAGTGGCTCTCTCCTTTGCTGGAGTGGTAAAGCCATTGTTATTGTAAAAATATTAGAAAAGCCCGCAAGACATGACCAGGCCTGGCCGTGTTTTGCGGGCTTTTTTGTGACGAGGAGTGGACTTTAGGCTCTGCTCATAAAACCACAAGTTCTGTAATTTTTTTACGACAAGACATTGTCATGCTCTATAAACAGATGGCCCTCAGTGAGCGACATTAAATAGAGATCAAATAAAAACCTATTTAAAAAGAGTTTTTTACGTTCTCCACGGTTAACATTGATGGATCTCTATCAAATTAATTTACCAGGATAATCTTCAATACCAGGGTTGTCTCTAACGCCTTTTAAGGTCGGATGATTGATTTTTTCGAGTGTTAAATTGTCACGATGATTGCGCAAATAATTTGCGGCAACGTCCCACATTAAACCCCCTTCGCCCACGGCTTCGACTTGCGCCCAACCAGCGATTGAGTAGCTTTTTCCAGCTTCGATGGGTGTTCCGTCATCCAAGTGCAGTTGACTGATTCGCTTACCAAGCGAGGCCGCGGGTTCGCAGGTGTAATCTAAACCACCGACTCTGACCATGTCGCCACCGGATTGTAGATAAGGGTCTTTTTGAAATAAGTTCTCGCAAATCCCTTCAAGAATCTCTTTGATTTCACTGCCGGTCACTTCGGATCGATAGGTTTCGCCATAGGTTAATGCTGTTTGGTCCATGACTTTTTCCATGGTAATCGCTTCGCCGGCTAAAACGGACGTACCCCAGCGTACGCCTGCTGACATCGAAATTTGTGTATCGTGCTCTTCCCGTAACGCATTCACTAAAATTTGGTCCCAGGTTCCCATAAAGTTTCCACGTCGATAAAGCGTTTCTTCTGCAACCGCTAACTCTTCATTCAAAATCTCTTTGTAGGTTTTACCTAACCGCTCTGCATGATAACGATTGTCAGCGCGTCGACCTTCAATAACCGCGTCATCATATTTTGTGGCACGTAAATCTTGTATGAACTGTTTGACGGAGTCGTCCTCTTTTAACAGGTTCGCAAACACCGGTAACAAGGTGTAATGCAGATTTTTTAAGCGACCATTGGCAAACTCAAGATCCATACAGCCAACATATTTACCGTTAGAACCGGCGTTGGTGACGTGACAAACTCCACCTTCTGGTGTTTTGATCGGATTAGATTGTGGCATAGCGTCGTGGGTGTGACCCCCTAGAATAACGTCGATGCCACTAATGCGTGAAGCCATTTTTAAATCCACATCCATGCCGTTATGGGAGAGCAAAACAATGGCTGCGACTTTTTCTGTTTGACGGATTTGGTCGATAAATTTTTGTAATGAAGCTTCCTGGATTCCAAAAGACCAGTCCGGAAAGTTGGATTGTGGATTGGCGTTGGCGGTTCTTGGAAACGCTTGACCAATAATCGCTACCCGCTGACCGTTGATGACACGCACCGTATAAGGTTTAAACGGCAGCAAATCGGATTCGCTGTATAAACCGGTTCCTTGATGTTGTTTGACTAGGTTTAGATAATCGTCACCGAATAGGGCATCTTCTTTTATACGAATATTTTGCGCTAAAAATTCACCGTTAAAACGGTTGATGTTGGCGAGGACTTCTGGTTCGGAGTAGGTAAACTCCCAGTGTCCGGTCATGATATCGACGCCGATTAAGTTAGAGGCATCCACCATATCTCGCCCTCTTGTCCAAAGCGCTGTGCCGGAGCCTTGCCATAGATCGCCTCCATCCAGAGTCAAAGTATTTTCTGCGCCGCCGGCGGCGCCACGTAATTGGTCTAATAAGGTTTTCAAATAAGCGAAACCGCCTACCTTTCCGTATTGCTGAGCGGCTTCTTGATAATCTAAAAAGCTAAAAGCGTGCGCTAAAGGGGTATCCGTCTGAATATTCAGGGCTTTTAAAAGTTTATGACCGACCAGGTGCGGTAATTGACCGTAATGGTCACCCATCCCGAGATTAACGTTGGGTTCGCGGTAATAAATGGGATTTAATTGTGCATGAACATCTGTAAGGTGCAGCAAGCGCACCTGGCCTTTCATTGGAAACTGGTACATTTCTGCTGAAAAATGCTTCTGTGGGGATGATGACATCGCTGAGGACGTTTGTGGGATCAAGCCCGCTAGACTGGCAACGGACATGATATGTAAGAATTCTCTACGGCTTAAAGACACGTTTCTCTCCTAATAAAAAGTAATCAAGTTGAGTTTTGTTGAGTTTTATTGGCTTTTGCTGAGGTAAAACACACTCGATTTTTAATAAGCTCGTCCCATTTAAAAGACGGTGCGTTTATAAATGTGGATCTTTTTTTGAGGCGTTTAAACGGATTGTTTTAAGTTGGACGCAACAAAAGACCAATCTATGTAGTCCCAGAAAGTCTTGATAAAGCGGGGGCGCTCGTTACGGAAATCAACATAATAAGCGTGTTCCCAAACATCCAGTGTGAGTAAAGGGCGAGCCTGATGCACTAAAGGAGTGTCCGCATTGCTCAACGCCATAATCTCCAAGTGACCATCCGATTTTTCCGCTAACCAACACCAACCGGCACCAAATAGAGTTGCGGCTTTATTGGAAAAGAGCTCTTGAAAGTTCTCAAAGCTACCGAAATCGTTTTGCAGTTTGTTTAGCAGGTTTTTATCCTGTGGTATCCCACCGCCATTGGGTGACAAGCATTTCCAAAAAAAACTATGATTCCAAGCCTGCGCGGCATTATTGAACAGGGGGCCTTCGCTTTGAAGGATAATGTCTTCTAAGCTTGAATTGCGCATTTCTTCTGGCACCAGTTTCGTGAGGTTATCATGGTAGCTCGCGTGGTGTTTGTGGTAATGGTAAAACACCTGTTCTGGAGTTAAAAACCCCTTTAAAGCGTCTTCGGCATAAGGCAGTTCAGGTTGTTTTAGTTTCATCGTCTCTCTCCTGTTTTATGAATTTAAATAGATACTTAGAGTAGATAGCGGCCTGATTATAACCAAGTAAGTTAGTCAAGGCTAATTAAATATTTAGTCACGACTAAACTAATGGTTGGTTATGCTCATTGTATGCTGAAGGGAGACTGACGGCTAATGGCTTATAGGTTTTACGGGTTTACTGTTTTGTGTCGGACGGACATTTCAGAATATTGTTAAAGAGGCTTGTAACTTGTGTGGTGAGAGGAGTTCAATAAAACTATATTAAATAGCTGTTTTGAGAGGTTTAAGGTTTTAGAAGGTGAATGGGCTTTATAAAAGGAACTAAATGAATCCCACGCGTTCGTTGCTTTGTATGACCTCAGGAGAGCCCACATGAAGACGCGGCTTTTATAATCTCTAAGGATAAAGCGAGGCTTGGTGGTTTTTTAAGTGTTTTTGAATTTGGATTGATGCTTAACAGTTTTGTTAATTCCAATGACAAAAGCCCGCAATAAGTGACCAGGCCTGGTCATTTGTTGCGGGCCTTTTTGTGGGCTTGTTTGTGGGCTTTAGAATGCCCTAGTGTCTGTTTTATCTGCGTTTAGGCAAATAATTCAAAACTGAAATCGGCACCTCTTTTTTAACCGGAAAACCCTCTATCTCTTTACGCGGTATCAACTTGCCTAATAGCGCTTCAATGGCACACAGGTTTTTAAAGTCGTCTTTTGAGACCAACGAAATCGCTTCACCCGACGCGCCCGCACGGCCGGTACGGCCGATTCGGTGAATATAATCTTCAGCAGGGTAAGGCAGGTCGTAATTGACCACACGGCTTAAATCATCAATATCAATCCCCCGAGCTGCAATGCCGGTCGCGACTAAAAACTTCAATTTGCCACTCTTAAAATCGTTCAGTATTTGTTCACGCATCGCCTGACTTCGGCCACTGTGAATCGAATCGGCGATTATGCCACGCTTGCTAAGTTGTTCGACCAGCTTAGCGGACGAGTGTTTTTTCTCGACAAAAATCAGCGCTTGCTGCCATTGTTGGTCATTAATCAGATGGCTTAACAGAGCCGATTTCATATCTTTATCGACCGCAATTAACCACTGCTGAATCTTGGGAGTGGTTTTTTTATTGGCGACGATTGAGATCTCTGCGGCATCGTCGTACACCGTGTCGGCGAGATAGCGAATGTCATCAGTTAAAGTGGCTGAAAACAGCAGGCTTTGACGTTCACTTGGTAGGCGATCGATGATCTTATTTAAGTCGTCGATAAACCCCATATCGAGCATTCGGTCGGCTTCGTCGAGCACTAAAAACTCAAGGTCGTCAAAGTAGAGCGCGCGCTGATAGGCGAGGTCGAGTAGTCTGCCGGGTGTGGCGACTAAAATGTCGATGCCGTGTTCTAAGGCTTCTTTTTGAGCGTCGGTGTCAACGCCACCGTAGACCGCTAAGGAGCTGATTGAGAGGTGTTTGGCGTAGTCGGCGACATTGGCCGCGACCTGCACAGCCAGCTCGCGTGTTGGCGTTAATATCAATGCGCGGATGGATTTCCCACGCAGTGGGCTCTGTTTTTCACGGCTCAGTTTTTGCAGAATAGGCAGCACAAAACTGGCGGTTTTTCCGGTGCCGGTTTGCGCGGCGGCGACCAGATCCCGACCGGATAAAATAATTGGAATCGCCTGTTTTTGAATTTCGGTGGGCGTTTTATAACCGGCATCGTCGATGGCGCTTAACAGTGGAGCGTTTAATCCAAGTGTAGAAAATGACATAGTGGTAAAACCTCGGCTGACGAGTAATCAATGGATTACTCTCTAAAATAGGGGAGAGCGAACATTATTGTTAACTGTTTTCATAAACCACCAGGCCTGCTCATTTTTTATGAGTATGTTCGTTTCGGCTGCGAACGACCGACAAACGGCGATGGTTAAAACTGGAAGCTTTTTTTGTAAGTTCTAAAACGGACAAGGGCTGACGCCATAGACTCGTTTTCCGCTTACGGGATGGTCAAATTCAATGGTGGTGGCGTGTAACATTAAACGCTTGGCCATTAAAAAAGCGGTCTCGGAGGCGTAGAGATCGCAGCCCAAAATAGGGAATCCAAACGCTTGGCTATGAACACGCAGCTGATGTGTTCGACCGGTGACGGGACTGAATTCCACCCGTGTAATGGGAGGTGTTTTCTCAGTTGGCGCACGGTTCACTGCCTGCGATTCGCTTAAATTATTCGCTTGATTCGTCTCACTAGAAATAAAACTAGAAGTAGAACTAGAATCAGAATCTTGCACCACTCGGTAATCGGTTAGGGCCTGTTTGCCAGTGTCGTAACAGACTTTTTGCAATGGGAATTCGCCTTTGGCAATGGGAAAGTCGATCTGGCCACGAGCTTCTTGTAACTCGCCTAACAAAACTGCGGTATAGGTTTTGGTCACGGTGCGGTCTTGAAACTGATTGCCAATGGCGGCATTGATCACTTTATTGAGCGCGACAATCATAATGCCAGAGGTGCCAAAATCTAACCGATGAATCAAGGTGGCGGTGGGAAAATCTTTCACTAAACGGGCATGAACCGAGTCTTGATTGTGCGGCGGCTTACTCGACAGGCTTAAAAGTCGAGTCGGTTTGTTGATCAGTAATAGAGACTCATCTTGATAAAGAATCTCAATCTCTTCGTGACAAACTGGCACAATAAAGGGTTGGGCTTGCGGTTTTATAACGCTGTCAACGTTTTTGGAGTTTTTGGCGTTCTCGGGCTTTGGGCTGTTCATGGCGTTATAAGTCAACGTTATAGGTCACGCGGTTAGATGACAAAGGTGGACCATTACAACGGGTGTAAAAAAGACAGACCGTCATTGGGTGTTGTAAATGGGGTGGTCGTGCGAACTAAAACGGCGTCGGACGGTTTGAAAAACAGATTATACCAGGCCTGTTAGCTTGCTGAGTTGTTTGTAAGCATAGAGTGTGTGTCTTAAAAACCTAAGAACCTAAGGACGTGAAGTCGCAAGGCTGGATGTTCGTGAGGACTTCAATAGCACAACGGACCAGGCCTGGTTAAAAGTCCCTTTGATAAGGTGTTTAGTTTTAGATGGAACACGCTGTAGGTTTAGCCCGCGTTTATTGTGACGTTAAGTTTAACGCCTACTCTTCTTGCGTTGATGTTTGACTTATTTCGGCGAGAATCCATTGTTTTAGGTGCTCTTTTAAATTTTTGAGCTGCACGCCACCAATCAAGCCAACTTTTAGCAGGTCTGCCTTGTGCTGGTTCGCCCCTATCTCTTCAGTGGTAACTAATAGAGCGTGTGCGCTGGTGCCGCCTAAACGGTTTTTTAAGCTGTCTAATCGTTGCAGGTGTAAGTTTATATTGACGTTGGCGCCGGTTTTACATTCGATCACAAACAGTTGATTATTGCCAATAAACAGCACGTCAGCTTCGTCGTAGACATTTTTACGCTGAAGTTTGACGCCAAATGCGGCTTCTTTGATTTTAGGGATGTCCGCTTTAAGTTCGAGCACGGTTCGGTAGGTTAAATATTCCAACCAACCGCCTTCAAAAAAGTTGCGCTTCCAACCCACCTTTTCAGGTTTCGGACTGATTTTATGATGGGCGCTGTTTAAAAAAATAATATTTTGATTGTGAAGTTTTCTCAGAAAGCCGACCAATAAGTTGGTGTCAATACGCTGTTGTGAATTTGTGTCGTCTAGCCGATAGCGTTCGTTTTCCAGAATAAGATTTACAGGCTTGCCCCGAGCGAAACGGGTTGAAAAGTGTTGATAGGTGGCTAAAGCATTCTGTGGCAAGATTATTTTTACGATAGCATTTACCAAGCCATTCGCAAAATGGGCTTCGCTGGGCGTTAACGTGACTGGATGAGTGTGCTCAATGCCGTGCGCCTGTAAAAACTCTCTGAGTTGAATGTTTTCAGCAATGTTAAATTCTGGCAGTCCGGTCGGTTGAATCCACTTAAACTGATCGTTTGGTAAGAGGTAATAAAGGCCGACTGGCGTGTTTTCAAATGCTTTAAAGGCGCTGAGAGTATACATTTTACTGGCGCGACTGAGGTTTACCGCCAAGGTCTCATAAGGCGTCTCTTTTACCAAAACTTTTAGATCTCGGACAATGTCATTAAGCTCAAACGCAGGTTCCATAAATCGAATTTCGGCTTTAATTTTATGGGATTTGTAGGTACTTTTTAGACGTTTGGCACTCTCTAAGTGGTTAGGCGTGTAGGCGATTAACACATTTTTAACCGCCAATCTCTTATCCAGAATGGGGCCTAAATTAGGCATCATTTCACGGTCTGCAAATACCAGGTGCGTTCGGTATGGATTATTTGTTTGAAAGAGGTTGGTGGTCATATTTAAGCAGAGTCCATTTAAATTCATGGGCGGTTCAGTGTGTAGCTGTTTTATAACGGCTTTACAGAAAGCCTTGGCGTAGACTTTTTTGACGCGTTTTCCTGAAACGTTTAACGAACCCATTTAATTTAGCATGAGTATGACGTTTTTAACCACTTATTCTTTTCATAAAGCGGGTGCGGCTTTTTACGCTGCGCCTGGGACGCGTGTATCATATCGGTTTTATACTGTCTTCG
>CAZVPH010000041.1:0-9547 GCA_964628125.1 uncultured Thiosulfatimonas sp.
TTGACGGTCAAATGCAAATGCTGGGCGGTGGGCCACGACAAGGCGGCGATACCTCGTTTGACCAGGGTCAAGGCGGGTTCAATCAGAATCAAGGACAGCAAAACAGGCCAATGGGAGGGCAGCAAGCGGTTGCCCCTATGGGCGGACAGCAAGGCCGACCGCAACAAAACAGTTTTCAGGCGCCTCAAGGTCAGAATCTTCAGGCTCAAAACCCTGGGCAAGGCTTTCAAGGCGGGCAGCAACAGACAGCACAGCCACAAAGAGCCCCAGCGTACGCACCGAATGATTTCGATGATGACGATGTCCCATTCTGACCCGTCATAAATTAAGAAATATTTATAAATCTATCAAAACCCGCTTAAATAGCGGGTTTTTTGTCTCTTATTTTCACTTTAAACTGGCTGCTTGGCTTCAAAAGGCAGCCCAGCGGCTTTCCATTCTGGAAACCCCTCTTCTAATCTCAAAGCATCAACACCCTGCTGACGTAAACTCTCTACCATTTGATAAGAGTAAGCGCAGTATGGGCCGCGGCAGTAAGCGACCACGGTCTGGCCCTGTGCAATCTCTTCAGTTTGTTGTTCCAGCGCGTCGGGCGAGATGTTAATGGCTCCCCGAATGTGACCCTGTTCAAACTCTTTAGGCGGTCTAACATCCAGTAGCAGCAGCGTGCCGTTATTCATTTTTGAGAGCAACTCTTGGCTGGAGATGGTTTCTGAAGAGCGTGCATTAGGTCGCATGGTTTTCTTTAAGCGTTCCACTTCCGCTAAATGCTTTTCAGCAGTGTTTCTCAGGCAGCTCATCAATTGCACGACGTCGTTGCCAGCAATGGTATACAGTCGTTTTTTTCCTTGTTTTCTCATTAGAACTAGGCCGTTCTGCTTGAGAACCTGCAGGTGTCTTGAGGTGTTTGCGGTGCTTAGACCCGAAAGATGGCTAAGCTCTTCGACGCTGCGTTCCGCCTGTGCCAGGTAATCGAGTAACTCGATTCTTTGGGGTGACGCCAGGCTTTGCGTGATGAGAGCAAGTTGTTCGAATAACTGTTTTTTTATATCGGTCTTGTGTGTTACGTCGGGCATGGTGGACTCTCATTCAATTGGTTAGTTGAATGATAGGCTATGAGCCAGGCGAATTCAATTTATCCATGTTTTTTTTGCTTTAACGGTTCTGGGTTATGTGAATGCTGAAAATACAGAGTGTGTCGTGTTCCGTGCTTAACAGCAGGCTGCACACATTAAATTAGGGGGTGAATGTTAGAGTTTAATCTGGTTGTAAAGTCGTTGGTTCTAACGCTCATCAAGTGCGCAATAGAAAGAAATGTTGATAAGCGAATTCATAGAAGTTATCCCGTTGTTAGTTCATTTTTTTGACCGAGTTCTCGATGCTATGCCCTGGGTGGTTCTACCAGGCCTGGTAGAGAGTGGTTTTGAATACAATCATTGGTGGGTGATCCGTATTCTGCCTAAAAACAGTTGAATACAAGGTGGGCGATACGACAGCCAAGACAATGTTTTTTTAAATTGAGTTAATGTTTAAGGCGCTTGGTCGATACCCTAATTAGAGGTATTAATTAGATGGCAAAAGATAAAGCGTTAGCGCCGGCTGTAAAGTATTTTTTTAAGCGTTTAGAAGAACGTGCTGATGAGATACGCGCAGAGGCTTCCGAGTTTTCATCGCAGCATCAAGAGGTGCAGTTTGATGATGTTGAAGGCTTTTTTAGACAGATAATGACACAGAATATCTTCATTCATACGGTGGGGATCAACGGTAAGCATGAGTCGACGATTTTGGCAAAAGCGATATTCAGCATGAACCGCGTGGTGCGAATTTATTACAGCACCAGCTTTGATGAGGAGAACAGCGGTTTTATTCGGATTAGACCCGACCCTAAGGAGCAGTTGATTATTGTTGAGCGAATGCATGGTTTTCGCCCCGTATCTGAACAAATTTACGTCAACCATGACCAGTCGAGCATTATTCGGTTTATGATCCGTTGGCTTATGCGACGAATTGACTGGGATAAAACCAAGTTAAATAACCTTGATCTGTATAAACGCGTTGTTGCTCAGGAACAAGAAGAGGCAAGGGCGAAAATAGAAGCGCAAATTGCTCAGCAAGAGGCCGACGCTGTTCAGCGAGCCCTGAGCAAGTTGTCCAAAAGAGGGCCAAAAAGACTTACGACAAGATAAGCGGCTTAGCCAGAGAAGGCCAACTCTTTTGAGCTGGGCCTGCCTGCGGTATGCAGGGGTAAGAGAGATAAGGTGAAGATAAGCCAGTGCTCTTGCGTCAGGCCAGCTGGTTTTAGTGTGAACGATTGACTGCCAGATCAGCTAGAGCGATAAGTGCGTTTTTGAAATCACTTTCAGCCAACGGCGCCAGTGCCTTTTTAGCCAGATCTGCTTCTCTTTTTGCAATGTCTTTGGTGTATTTAATGGCACCAGAGCGCTTAATGATGGCGGTGACCTCTGCAAGTAAGGCAATGCCTTCATGCTCAATGGCGCGCCTAATAATTTGTTTTTCTGTTTCGGTGCCATGCTGGAGGCCATAAATCAACGGCAAAGTTGGCTTGCCTTCCGCCAAATCGTCGCCGATATTTTTGCCTAACTCTTCTTCGTTTGCGGTGTAATCTAAAGCGTCATCAACCAGTTGGAATGCCGCGCCTAAGTGGCGCCCGTAAGCAACAAGCGCCGGCTCTAGTGCGGGTTGGTTGGTCAGGATTGGCCCCATCTGAGCGGCGGCTTCAAACAGCTTGGCGGTTTTACGATGAATCACTTCCATGTAACGCGCTTCAGTTGTGTCAGCGTCATGGCAGTTGAGGAGTTGTAACACTTCGCCTTCTGCAATTACATTGGTGGCTTGCGACATGACTTGCATAATGCGCAGTTGGCCAGGTTCAACCATCATCTCAAAAGAGCGCGAATATAAAAAGTCGCCCACCAATACACTGGCGGCATTGCCCCAAACTTCGTTGGCAGTCTTATTGCCTCGGCGCGTGTCGGATTCATCCACGACATCATCGTGCAACAGAGTAGAGGTGTGGATGAACTCAATGACCGCGGCCATTAAGTGGTGATCACTGCCTTGATAGCCACACGCGCGCGCTGAGAGTAGGACTAAAAGTGGACGTAGCCGCTTACCGCCACTGTGAATAATATAGTGCCCAATTTGGTTAATCAGGACAACGTCAGAAGAGAGGCGGTCAATGATCAGTTGATTGACGGCGTCGATGTCATTCTGAATAAGGGTGGTGATGTCGGTAAGAGTCATGGATTCCAAAGCTATTTATTTATATCAAGAAGTAAAGCGGCTATTTTAGTATGAATAGCGGGGGGACGCCAGTCTTTGCATGGGCTAAAGCGAATGCAAAGTAAAGTCGGCAATGATTATTGTAAAAGAGGTGGAGGATGAGGCTGTTTAGTTAGTTTTAATCCAGGGCGATTTGAACTGGCCGAACTGACTTACATAGGATTAGTCAATAGGGTATAATTATCAGGCTGTTAGGAGTGGGTAAGAAGCAAAGCTAGTTAAAGTTGTGTTTTAACCAAGTCTAAATTTGACCAGGCCTGGTTAATTGATAAATATTATCGAAATGACGCGAATATGTTTTGACCTCTTAATAAAAAGTCTATATAATTCCGCCTTTGTCGCGATCTGCGGCTGTATAACAGAATTTATTAAAATCCGGGAGAAGTTCCATGTATGCGGTAATTAAAACCGGTGGTAAGCAATATCGAGTTCGTGAAGGTCAAACTCTACGCATTGAGTCTTTAAATGCAGAAGCAGGTGATGCAGTTGAATTTGACGAAGTATTGATGATTGGTGAAGGCGCTGATATTAAAATCGGTACGCCTTTTGTTGAAGGTGCAAAAATTGCAGCAACGGTTGAATCAAACGGTCGCGGCAAGAAAGTTACCATCATCAAATTCCGTCGTCGTAAGAACCGATCTAAAACTAAGCAAGGCCACCGCCAGAATTATACTGAAGTAAAAATCGGTAAGATTTCAGCTTAAATTATAATTGAATCGAAACAGGGGTTACTTCTTAATAGGGGGTAACACTGTTAATAAAAGGACTATACCATGGCTCATAAGAAAGCAGCAGGTAGTACTAAAAACGGTCGCGACTCCAATGCCAAACGCTTAGGCGTTAAAGCTTTTGGTGGTGAGAAAGTGTCTGCAGGAAGCATCATCGTTCGTCAGCGCGGAACCAAATTCCACGCAGGCACGAACGTTGGTCGTGGTAAGGATGATACCTTATTCGCTAAATCAGACGGCGCGGTTGCATTTGTTTCCAAAGGTAAGCCATTACGTACCTACGTAACGATTGTCTCTGAATAATTTTCAGTTGCAACTTATCTAAAAACGCCCCGCCTCGACGGGGCGTTTTTGTTTACAGCGTTTATAGTCAAGTTTTTCAAGCCAAAAAAGAGGGCAATCTCTCGCTTGTCTAGCATGGCCTATCGCTTGCAACGCAAAATTTTGATAAAATAAACTGTTCGGCGTTTTGAAAATTGTGCCGACGCTAATTGGTTAAATTAAGGGAACAGTATGCAATTCGTAGATGAGTCGTCCATTCATGTAGAAGCAGGTCGTGGTGGAAACGGTGTGGCGAGTTTTCGTCGCGAAAAATACATTCCATTTGGTGGGCCTAACGGCGGGGATGGCGGGGATGGCGGTAGCGTTATTTTAGAAGCCGATCGAAACTTGAATACCTTGGTTGATTTTCGTTTTACCAAGAATTACAAAGCGCAGAATGGTCAATCTGGAATGGGGCAACAAAAAACCGGCAGCGCCGGCGTGCCCCTGGTGATCAGAGTGCCTGTCGGTACCACGGTTAAAGACATTGACGCGGACGAAGTGTTGGGCGATTTAACCGAACATGGCCAGCAGTTACTGGTCGCGAAAGGTGGGCGTCATGGCTTAGGCAACATTCACTTTAAGAGCAGTCGTAACCGATCGCCACGCCAGTGCACCACGGGCGAAGATGGCGATGAGCGCAATCTTCTGCTTGAGTTGATTGTATTAGCCGATGTGGGATTGCTGGGGATGCCGAACGCCGGCAAGTCGAGTCTAATTACCGCGGTGTCTGCCGCGCGTCCTAAAGTAGCAAACTATCCTTTTACCACGCTTTACCCAAATTTAGGAGTGGTCAGCGTCTCACCTGAAACCAGTTTTGTGATGGCCGATATTCCAGGAATTATCGAAGGTGCCTCCGAAGGGGCTGGTTTAGGTTTGCAGTTTTTAAAGCATCTGTCGCGTACCGGTCTGCTGTTGCATGTGGTGGACATTGCACCGATTGATGAGACGGACCCAGCAGAAGAGATTCGAGTTGTTCAGCGTGAGCTTGAGAAGTACAGTGAAGTCTTAGCCGGTAAAGAGCGTTGGTTGGTCCTAAACAAGACGGATTTACTCTTGCCAGAAGAAACTCAGGAACTGTGTGAGCGAATTGTGGCTGATGTGGATTGGCAAGGGCCTGTGTATCAAATCTCCGCGGTCTTGCGCGAAGGGACGACTCAGCTGGTAAATGACATTGCTCATGCGCTCGAGAAAAACCGCATGGAGATGGCGGAAGAGATTGAGCCAGTTCGTGCCACAGTCGACGAAGATTTCGATTTTTAGGGTCTGAATTTTAAATTCTGAGTTTTAACGCGTTTGGTTGCCAAGATGAATCGTGAAGAGTTAAAAAATACAAAGCGTTGGGTTGTCAAAATTGGCAGTGCCCTGTTGACCGACGATGGACATGGCTTAAACAAAGTCGCGCTGTCTCAATGGGTTGCGCAAATGGTGTTTCTAAAGCAGCAGGGCGTTGAGGTTATTCTCGTCTCATCCGGCTCGATTGCAGAAGGAATGAAGCGTTTAGGCTGGGCCAAGCGTCCTTCGGCGTTAAACGAGTTGCAAGCGGCTGCGTCGGTTGGGCAAATGGGTTTGATTCAAGCCTATGAATCGCAGTTTGCAGAGTCCAGTATTCAGACCGCTCAAATATTAATGACGCACGATGATCTGTCGAACCGCAAGCGTTACTTAAACGTCAAAAACACCATAGAAACGCTTTTAGAGTATAACGTTGTGCCGATCATTAATGAAAATGACGCGGTGGTGACCGATGAGATCTGTTTTGGAGATAATGACACGCTCGGTGCCTTAACCGCCAACTTAATCTCTGCCGATATTATGGTGATTCTGACCGATCAGCAGGGTCTTTACGACGACAATCCACGCGAAAATCCTAACGCCCAGCTTATTTCAAATGCCCAGGTCAGCCGTAAAGACATTGAAGCGATGGCGAGCCCAGAGGGCGGTGCTTTAGGCAAGGGCGGTATGTACACTAAAGTGATGGCAGCAAAGCGTGCAGCCCGATCTGGTACAGCAACCTTGATCGCGTCTGGACGTGAGCCCGATATTTTATGCAAACTGTTTAAAGGCGAACAGTTTGGAACCTTGTTGATTCCAGATTTAGAGCCTTTCACCGCGCGTCAACAGTGGTTGGCGGGGCATTTACAAGTTAAAGGCACTTTGGTTCTGGATGACGGCGCTGTTAAGGTTATTCGTTCTTCTGGTAAGAGCTTGTTGCCCATCGGCGTGCGTTCACAACGCGGTGCGTTTCAGCGTGGCGAAATGGTGGTCTGTTATGACGAGAGAGGGGGGGAAGTGGCGCGTGGATTGATTAATTATCCGGCTAACGAATCCTCGAAGTTGTTAGGGAAATGCAGTGCTGAGATCGAGTCGCTTTTAGGTTATCAAGGCGACGAGTCGTTGATTCACCGTGACAACTTAGTGCTCATTGACTAAATTCGTCGTGTTGTTTGCCGTTTATCCGTTTTTACTTTCTACCCCTTCTTGTATTCTCCCTCATTTTTTCTATAAACGCGTAATCAACGCACAGTGATAGAAAAGAGAGAGTGTGACGTTTTAACACGCATTGTTAAGCTATTTTAACCTGACAAGGCCTGGTCAGTTTTCGTTTTCCTTCAGCTCCCTCTTGAATCCCTTGTAATAGACACCATATTTAGTTGACAGATCGTACTAGATGACTAAAATAATTAGCACTCTCAGGGTGAGAGTGCTAATTTTGATTTCAAATAGATTTAGTATTAAAAAACCTTGAACACACACTATTAATTTTAGGAGACACCTATGAACATCAAGCCACTACACGACCGTGTTGTTATTCGACGCGTTGAAGAGCAAAAAGAATCTGCAGGCGGGATTCTTTTACCAGGGTCTGCTCAAGAAAAGCAGAACATTGGTGAAGTGCTTGCGGTCGGTCCTGGAAAGGCATCGGATGCCGGAACCATTATCCCGATGTCGGTGAGTGTCGGTGACAAGGTGCTGTTTACACAGTACTCCGGTCAAGAGACAAAAGATGACAAAGGTGAAGCCTTAACGATTTTACGCGAAGACGACATTATCGCGATCATCGATTAAGACGGAAACCGAGCCAGACCTCATTAAATAGGCTGGCAAGAAGCACTCTTAGAGCACTTTTATAAATATTTAAGGCCGCCTCTAAAGTTCGTCCTATCTCTCAATAAATTTTAAAGAATTAAGGAAGTAATAACATGGCTAAAGACGTCAGATTTGGTATAGATGCACGTGAGAAAATGGTTGAAGGAATCAACATTCTTGCAAACGCTGTAAAGGTTACTCTAGGGCCTAAAGGTCGTAACGTTGTATTAGAAAAATCTTTTGGTGCCCCAGTGGTCACAAAAGATGGTGTATCGGTTGCACGTGAGATTGAGCTAGAAGACAAGTTCATGAACATGGGCGCTCAGATGGTAAAAGAGGTCGCCTCTCAAACCAACGACGTTGCGGGTGACGGAACAACAACTGCTACTGTGTTGGCACAATCCATCGTGCGCGAAGGGATGAAAGCCGTTGCAGCGGGCATGAACCCAATGGATTTAAACCGTGGTATTCATAAAGCGGTTGAAGCCGTTGTCGCTGAAATTAAAGCGCTGGCTCAACCGTGTACAACCTCTGCAGCGATTGCACAGGTCGGCACGATCTCAGCAAACTCAGACACCGCGATCGGCAAAATGATTGCAGAAGCAATGGAGCGCGTAAGCACAGAAGGTGTGATCACCGTCGAAGAAGGTTCTTCACTGCAAGATGAGCTAGTCGTGGTTGAAGGGATGGAGTTTGACCGTGGTTACCTCTCACCTTACTTTGTTACAAACCAAGATAAAATGGTGGCAGAGCTTGAAGAGCCTTATGTCCTGTTATACGACAAAAAAATATCAAATATTCGCGAGCTACTGCCGACGCTAGAAGCGGTCTCAAAAGCAGGTCGTCCATTGCTGATTATTTCTGAAGATGTTGACGGTGAAGCGCTGGCGACACTGGTCATTAATAACATGCGTGGCATCGTTAAAGTCGCCGCGGTAAAAGCGCCTGGTTTTGGTGAGCGTCGTAAAGCGATGTTGCAAGACATGGCGATTCTGACAGGCGGTACCGTGATTTCTGAAGAAGTTGGCTTGTCACTGGACACCGTTACACTGGATCTGTTGGGTGAAGTGAAGACTGCTTCAATCGGTAAAGACACCACTAAGCTGATTGATGGTGCAGGCGATAAAGCGGACATCGACGGACGTTGTGCACAAATCCGTTCACAAGTTGAAACTACGACCTCTGAATACGACAAAGAGAAGTTGCAGGAGCGTCTAGCTAAGTTGTCAGGCGGTGTTGCCGTTCTGAAACTGGGTGCAGCGACTGAGATGGAGATGAAAGAGAAGAAGGATCGTGTTGATGATGCACTTCACGCTACGCGTGCAGCGGTTCAAGAAGGGATTGTTGCCGGTGGTGGTGTGGCGTTAGTTCGTGCTAAATCCAGCGTGACAGTGAAAGGCGATAACGCAGACCAAGATGTTGGGATTCAAATTGCACTGCGTGCAATGGAAGAGCCTATGCGTCAAATTGCTGCAAACTGTGGTCTAGAAGGCTCTGTTATTGTTAATAAGGTAATGGAAGGAACGGGCAACTTTGGTTTTGACGCAGCAAGAGAGATTTACTGCGACATGATTGAAGCCGGGATTATCGACCCAGCCAAAGTAACACGTACCGCACTGCAAAACGCAGCGTCGGTTGCCGGATTAGTCTTAACGACAGGTGCGGCTATCGCCGACTTGCCTTCTAAAGACGGTGCGTCTGCCGATGCTCAAATGGGCGGCGGCGGAATGGGTGGCATGATGTAATTTTTGATTGAAGAACGCATTCCGTCTTGTCTTTAAAGGCGGAGTTGCGTTCCTCAGCCTAAAATACGCGACCCGTTTATTTTGAAAGCCTGCTCTGTTGCAGGCTTTTTTGTCGGTGTGTTTTAGTATGCTTATACTATTTTGAAAGCAGTGTTGCTGTTTAGACCTCATATAAAGCGATCAGCAAAGAAGCAAAACAGAACCTGCGTCTTGACAGGCCTGGTGACTTTATATGGCGTTTACAGTATGTATCGGCGTTTAACTTAATGGAAACCTTGAAGGCTTCATCTTAAATATTGGGAACGAGCAGATGGTTAAGCACCCCGTTTTATACTCTTATCGGCGTTGGCGAAATGAAAC
>CAZVPH010000042.1:0-9485 GCA_964628125.1 uncultured Thiosulfatimonas sp.
GTCGCAGCTTTTGCCTTACCCTGAGGAATCAAGTAGTTGCGAGCGTATCCTGATTTAACAGACACTTCATCGCCTAATGTTCCTAGGTTTTGTACTTTTTCAAGCAGAATAACATTCATAGCTTAAACCTCTATAATTCTTCTTTTTCCCAACGGTTTCGAAAGTCTACCCAAGTATCTACTAAACCGATGGCTGCTAATATCAACATCGTTTGGGGGAATAAAAATAACAGGAAATAAAACCCAATTAGCCAAGCACTGTTTAACTGCTTGATGGCAACGGTTTGATGCGCAATAGCGACACCCTGAAACATCAACCCAACAATAATAACGCCAGATAAGTCATACACCAGGCCTGCTGATTGGCCAAAAACCAAACTTACAACCGCAAACAAAATTGCGGCATAAGCGGTTGATTTAGGCAGTTTTAATTGATGAAAATCAATTTTAAACTGCCCAGGATTGTATAATTTACTTTGCCACCAGCGCCCGATGATCAGGATAGAAAACCATAATATGACGACGAAAACCGCCAATAACATGGTCACCATATTGACCATTTCAGCGACAACTTCTGATTGATAAGCAATCTCGGCCGCCTCTAAAATAGGCACTGCATGTTGATTGAAAAGGGCTAACCACCACTGTGCAGGCTCTGGAACCATTAGATAGAATCCAATAACGCCTAAGCCTGCCATAACCATTGCTGCTTGAAGTGCAGACGCTAACGAGCTGGTTTGTCGTAAAACGACACTCATTAACCACACAGGAAACATATACTCTAAAACTGAAATAAGTGCGGGCCAATAACTCCCGGACAACATTACACTTAGAAGAACATGCGCTGTAACACCCCAAACAAGGGTTTTAAAACCCTCAATGACCGACACTCTCAAGGTCACTAAGGCGATAATCGCACCGGCAAAAATGCCCAGTGGTGCGACCCATACACTGAGTGCAGCGAATAGACAAACCGCTATGATTGCCTGTGAAGGCCCTCTCATCGAGTATTTGGCGATTGCTAACATTCAGATCCTGTTACTCTTTACTCATCATCAAACTATTAGTTATGTTGATCAGTATATGGCAATAACGCAATATAACGTGCACGCTTGATTGCCGTTGCTAATTGACGCTGGTACCGAGCGCTGGTGCCTGTAATACGGCTAGGAACAATTTTTCCTGTTTCCGTAATATAGGCTCTCAAGGTATCTAAGTCTTTATAGTCAATTTGTTTTACGCCATCAGCGGTAAAACGACAGAATTTCTTTCTTCCAAATCCTCTAGACATTCTGCTCTCCTTGTCCGCGGGAATCACTTGAACGAGTGTCTGGACGTGCATCTTGACGTGTGTCGCGACGCTTCTCAAACTTCTCATCTTTCTTTGCTAGCATCACTGAAGGCTCAGTAATGGCTTCTTTTTGCTTAACAATAATGCTACGTAAAATCGCATCGTTGTAAAAGAAAGCATTCTCTAACTCATCAAGTGCTGTTTGGTTACATTCGATGTTCATCATAATGTAATGGGCTTTGTGTACCTTATTGATTAGGTACGCAAGTTGACGGCGACCCCAGTCTTCTAGACGGTGAATTGAACCACCTGACTGTTCAATAAGGCCGCGGTAACGCTCTAGCATTGCAGGAACCTGTTCAGACTGATCAGGGTGCACTAGAAATACGACTTCGTAATGACGCATTCTTTTTCTCCTTATGGATTATTAAAAGTTTCCCGATACTCCTGCAAGAACAACATTCTCACAAAAATACAGTGAAACAAGGATTCTTCAGACGCTGAGCCTGAAAGGCTGGGATTATAAGGGATGTTGAAGGTGGTTGCAAGCGCTGTAAAGCGCTCTTTAACCGAACTGACAGCATTAAAGACTACTGTTGATTTCTCGTAGTATCTGTAAAGGTGTTTTTGAGTGCGTGATCGGTCGCCCTATCACCAGGTAACTTGCCCCCGCATCCATCGCCTCACGAGGCGTCATGATTCGCTTTTGATCGTTAAGATCACTGCCCTGCGGACGAATACCCGGTGTGACCAGACAGAAATCAAGACCCAGGTTGCTGCGCAGCAATTCAGCCTCTTGCGCTGAACAGACCACCCCGTCAAGCCCTGATGATTTAGCGAGCGTCGCCAATCTAAGCACGTTCTCCTGAGGAGTTCCTTGCAATCCTATTTCAGCTAGATCGGCCTGTTCCATACTGGTCAACACGGTGACTGCGATTAAAAGTGGTCGTTTTTCAAACTCACTCAACGCGGCTTGTGCGGCCTGCATCATTTTACGGCCGCCCAATGCGTGGACATTCACCATCCAGACGCCTAAGCGTGCGGCTGCTTGAACCGCTTTGGCAACGGTGTTTGGAATGTCGTGATACTTCAGATCTAAAAAAACATCGAAATCCTTACCAATTAAGGTTGCAACGAAATCTGGGCCTGCAACGGCAAACAACTCCTTACCCACTTTCAATCGACACTCACTAGGCTGCAGGCCTTCTATAAACGTTAATGCGGAAACTTGATCAGCAAAATCTAACGCGATCAAGACTTTTGGATCGGGTGATATGACCGCTTCTTTGGTAAGCGCCTGATTCGATTGTAAATTGTTTTGATTCATATCTTACTGCCTATCTTCTAACTTTAACAAAGCATTACCAGCTTCTGTTGATGTGTTTTCCTTATTGACTGCTTCTTTTTTTAGTTGAATCAGTTGGCTGGACTGCTTTTGATTGAGCTTCGTCAGCTTACGCAGGCGCCATTTTAGCTGCGTGACCTGAACAAGAATAATCGTAGCTCCAAGAAGAACGCCCAGTATCAAAACCCCGGCAAGCACTAAACTTAATGGCAAGGTCGGTCTAATTAAAAAAAGGTCAAGCGTGACCAGGCCTGGGTTAAGAGCACCTAAAGTCATGCCTATTGCAAGAATAATGAAGAGCATCGTGAGTGAGATGAATTTAAACATGAAGAACCTCTGCATAAGTTGAGAGTAAAGCGGTCAATAAGAATAAAGGAATTATAGAGGAATAAAAAAAAAGGGGCTACATAAGTAGCCCCTTTTTGGGATTAAACTAGATAATCTCTGTTGTCTCTTTGGACGCGTCTACACGCTCCCTTAAAGACTTGCCTGGCTTAAAGTGCGGAACGCGCTTATCAGACAGCTCGACCGTCTCCCCTGTTTTAGGGTTACGACCTACTCTAGCCTTTCTGTAATGAAGACTAAAGCTTCCAAAGCCACGAATTTCAATTCGTTCGCCTTCAGACAAAGTATCAATCATAGAATCCACAATTTGGTTCACCGCAATCTCAACATCCTTTTGAGAAAATTGAGTCTGCTTTCGCGCGATGAGCTCAATGATTTCTGACTTAGTCATTTGATCATTCTCTTAATAATCTCTAAAAAAGAGAGTGTTAATTAACACTGACACTAAAGGTGCCAGTGTGATCAAAGAGCAGCGCAAACTAGACTTTACAGTCTGCGCCGCTAGCAAATAATAAATTACTTGCTCTCAGATTACATTTTGTCCTTGAAAAGGTCACCAAATGTTGTGCCTGCTGTAACAGCAGTTTGCTGCTCAGAGTAGCCTTTAAGTGCTTGAGCTTCTTCGTGCGCTTCTTTCGCTTTCATAGAAAGAGAAACTGAACGGTTTTTGCGGTCAATATTGGTGATCTTAGAGATCACTTTATCGCCTTCTTTAAGAACCGTTGTCGCGTCACGTGTATCTTCAACCAGCTCAGAAGCGCGAAGGTAACCTTCAACCTCTGGACCTAAGTCAATGACTGCGCCACGCTCGTCAACGGACTTAACAATCCCTTCAACATCAGCGCCTTTACCATTTTCAGCCACAAACTGACCGAATGGGTCTTGCTCTAACTGCTTAAGACCAAGAGAGATACGCTCACGATCTGGATCGATGGATAGAATAACAGTCTCTAACTCATCGCCTTTCTTGAAGTCACGAATGGCTTCTTCGCCCGTCTGCTTCCAAGAAATGTCTGTTAGGTGAACCAATCCGTCAATTCCACCGTCTAGACCGATAAAGATACCGAAATCAGTAATCGACTTAATCACACCAGAAATCTTATCGCCTTTTGCGTGAATCGCTGAGAAACCTTCCCATGGATTGACCGCACACTGCTTAATAGACAGTGAAATACGACGACGCTCTTGATCAACGTCTAAAATCTTAACATTCACTTCTTGACCTAAGTGAACCACTTTAGATGGGTGAATGTTACGGTTTGTCCAATCCAACTCTGACGTATGAACCAACCCTTCAATCCCTTCTTCGATCTCAATAAATGCACCGTAGTCAGTGATATTCGCAACTTTACCAGCCACTTGCGCACCCATTGGATAACGAGCAACCATATCTGCCCAAGGATCTTCCTCAAGCTGCTTCAGGCCTAGTGAAACACGGCTACGTTCCTTATCGAACTTAAGCACTTTAACGTCAATTTCGTCGCCGACATTAACGATTTCTGAAGGATGATTAACACGACGCCATGCCATGTCGGTAATGTGTAGAAGACCATCAACACCACCTAGGTCAATAAATGCACCGTAGTCGGTTAGGTTCTTAACAATCCCCTTAAGAACTGACCCTTCTTCCATGTTCGCTAGAATCGCTTCGCGCTCTGCTGAGCTTTCGATTTCGATGACAGCACGACGTGATACAACAACGTTGTTACGCTTACGGTCCAGCTTAACCAGCTTTAATTCAACTTCTTTACCTTCTAGGAAGCCAAAGTCGCGGATTGGGCGGATGTCAACAAGTGAACCTGGTAGGAAACCACGTACGCCTTCAACGTCAACGGTTAAACCACCTTTTACTTTACCAGTCACAAGACCGATAACGACTTCGCCATCTTCCATTGCTGTTTCAAGACGATCCCAAGTTTTAGCGCGTTTTGCTTTCTCACGTGACAAGCGAGTCTCACCTAGGCCATCTTCTAATGACTCTAGGTAAACTTCTACTTCATCACCAACAGCAACTTCAAGCTCGCCGTTAGCGTCTAAGAATTGGCTCTTAGGGATAGAGGACTCAGACTTCATGCCTGCGTCAACCAGTACCGCTTCTTTATCAATACCAATAACAGTACCGATGATTAATGCACCTGGGTTAAATTTTTCTTGGAAGGATTCTTCAAATAGTTCAGCGAAAGATAGTTCACTCATGGGAGGTAGTTACCATTTTTGTTATACCGTTTCCTGATGGCTGATGGGGGTATTAATCAGTCAACGGGTCAATTAGTTAAATGTCGACACCCCAAGTGTCAACAAAATATAAATCCCCGTCCTTAAACTTAAGGCCAGGGATTTAAAAAGCTTGTATAGATACAGTTAGAAAAAGAGTTTAATTTGTTTTAGAGGGTCCTTTTTTATCAACAGGACTGCCTCGTAATTATTTCATTAAACCCCGTTCCCACAATAAAGACTCCACCTTTCGGCAGACCTCTTCAATGCTTAAACCCGAGGTATCCAGGACGATTGCGTCCTCGGCTGGCTTTAAAGGCGCAGTCTTACGATTTAGATCTCGCTCATCGCGTTCTTCAATCTCCTGGGTAATCTGGCGAATATTAGCACTAACCCCTTGGTTTTTCAACTGATTAACGCGTCTTTTTGCTCTAATTTCAGCAGAGGCGGTTAAATAGATTTTTAGCTCGGCGTCAGGGAAGACCACGGTACCCATATCTCGGCCATCCGCTACCAGGCCTGGCAGTTCTGCAAACGCTTTCTGCCTGGCCATTAACGCATCGCGAACTTCTGGAATAACAGCCACTGTTGATGCCACCCCTGCGACGCTTTCATTACGAACCTTAAGGGTTACGTCAACGCCTTCATACAACACGCTACTGGCCATAAACTCGACCGGTAAGCGCTCAGCCAAACTGACCAGGCCTGGTAGATCGTCTAACGCGAGTTGATGTTTAAGCGCGCCGAACGCCAATGCTCGGTAAATTGCGCCACTGTCCAACAGATGAAACCCGGTTTTACAGGTCAAATACTGTGCCAGCGTGCCTTTGCCAACCCCACTTGGGCCATCAATTGTGACGACAGGTACGGATACTTGAGTCATTTTTATTCCTCTTTGCTGGCGCTAACTTGCATGCCTACTTGGTTAATCAGTTCAACAAAAGTAGGGAATGAAGTGTTTACATTCGCACAATCGTCGATGACAATTTCGGATACTGCGTTCAGCCCAGCAATGGTCATCGCCATTGAGATCCGGTGATCGTGATGGCTTTGAATTTCGGCCGATTGTTTGGCTTGGACACCGCCATTGATGATCATGCCATCTTCTGTCGGCACAGCATCAATTCCAACCGCCTGTAAACCGTCCACCATGACTTGAATGCGGTCGCACTCCTTAACGCGCAGTTCTTCCGCGCCGGTGACAACAGTCTGCCCTTCTGCAGTGGCGGCGACTACAAACAGCACTGGAAACTCATCAATTGCTAAAGCGACTAACGGTTCTGGGATTTGAATGCCTTTTAAAGGCGCATACCGTATATGCACATCCGCAACCGGTTCACCGCCGACCTCGTGTGCATTTTCAAGCGTAATATCTGCTCCCATCAACTGTAGAATATCGACGATGCCAACACGGGTTGGGTTCATACCAACGTGCTCAATCACCAAATCCGACCCTTTGGAAACCGCAGCAGCGGCTATAAAAAAGGCCGCTGACGAGATGTCCGAAGGCACATCAATATGACGTCCTGTTAAAGTACCACCGCCGGTTAAACAAGCGCGGGTCTGCTGGCTGTCGATTTTTTCTGACAGAACCTTGTAGCCAAAACCGTTCAACATTCGTTCGGTATGGTCGCGAGTCGGTGCAGGCTCTAAGGTGCAGGTTGTGCCATTAGCGTACAGTCCCGCGAGCAACACGCAGGACTTTACTTGCGCACTGGCCATTGGCAGCACATAGTCGATGGCGGTTAGAGAATCTGCGCCTTTACCGTAAATTTTTAGCGGCGGCATACCACCCTCCGCAGTCTCAATATGAGCGCCCATCGCACGTAAAGGTTCGGTAACACGTTTCATTGGACGCTTATTTAAAGAGGCGTCGCCAATCAACTCGCTTTCAAAATCCTGACCCGCCAAAAGACCGGCCATTAGTCGCATCGCGGTTCCAGAGTTACCCATATCCAAAGGAACCTTAGGTTTTTTTAGCCCCTTTAAACCAACTCCGTGAATGGTAACATTGCCATCAACCGGCCCTTCAATCTTCACGCCCATCTCTTGGAATGCTTTTAGGGTGGCTAAGCTGTCATCACCTTCTAAAAAGCCGGTGACTGTGGTGACCCCTTCAGAAACCGCTCCTAAAATAATGCTTCGGTGCGAGATAGACTTATCACCTGGCACACGAATGCGCCCTTTAATTGTTCCACCGGGTTGAACTTTAAATTTTACGTTTGCCATAATATCGATTCTTTTTCTATTGAGTGTTTTTGAGTTTTTTTTAAACGCTCTCTCCTCTTTATGAAGGAGTGAAAGCAGTCATAAACCTTAAGCTTTATAGTAATAAAACAGGTAATGTGGTGTTATTTAATATGCCGATCGCGTGCACTTTTCGCGTCTTCAAACAGTTTAAACAGCTGCTCACCTTGTTCTGTTTCGATCATTTCAGTCAAGCTTGCAATCGAGGCTTGATAGTTTTTTAACCATTTTACAATGGCAGTTGAGTTGGTCAGTGCAATATCTCGCCACATGGTCGCGTCACTTGAAGCGATCCGCGTAAAGTCTCGAAACCCCCCTGCCGTATAGGGGAAAACATTGCCCAGCTCTGAATTGTCATCCAGCATATCCACCAGTGAAAACGCCAGTAAATGCGGTAGATGACTGGTCGCGGCGAAAATGTCATCGTGCTGTGCCGAACTCATACTTTCAACATTTGCACCTAATGCTTGCCAGAGCTTGGTCACGACCTGGAGCGCGTCGGCATCGGTGTTCTCCGTTGGCGTAAGAATCACACGATGGTTGACATAAAGTGCTGGATCGGCCGCGGTCACGCCACTTTTTTCTTTGCCGGCAATCGGGTGTCCGGGTACAAAGAACCCCGGTAGCTGACCAAAAACTTTCTCCACCGAGGCGATGACACTGCTTTTAGCACTGCCGGCATCGGTAATAATCACTCCGGGTTTGATAAAAGGCTTAAGCTCTGCAAGCACAGATTCCATAACGCCCAGGGGCACGGCCAGCATAATTAAATCACTGTCCGTAACGGCTGTTTTCATGTCGGTAGTGTAGTCATCAATCACGCCAAGCTCAATGGCTGTTTGTAGGTTTGCTCGGTTTTGTCCAAAGCCGGTCACCTGTTTGACCAGGCCTGCTTGTTTTAAACCTTTGGCAAACGAACCGCCAATCAAACCAACACCAATAATTGTGATTTTATTAAGAGGTTTCAACGGTTAGAGCCTTCAGAGGTTTTAGAAAGTGCCTCTAAAATAGAAGTTAACGCTTCTATAAAGTGCTGGTTTTCTGTCTTTGTGCCAATGGAGACCCGTAAAAACTGATGCAAGCCATAGTTGCTGACTGGACGGACAATGACACCTTTTTTCAACAACTCTTGGTTAACATCCGCGGCTTGGTGGCCTAAATCAATACACAAAAAATTACCGGCAGAAGGAATTGAGCCAATCTTTAAGCCTGACAGAGCCTCTTGAATTTGACGCATGCCTTGTTGATTGGTCAACAGCACTTTCTCAATAAAGCCCGGATCGCTTAACGCAGACACCGCGGCAACTTGTGCAAGATGACTAACATTAAAAGGCGCTCTTATCTGATTGATATACTCAACAATCTCCTCACAGCCAGCCAGGTAACCAACACGTAGTGATGCCAAGCCGTAAGCCTTAGAGAAGGTTCTCGACACCAACAGGTTTGGGTAGTCCGTTAGGTAACTCATGCCGTTTGCGTAGTCGTCGACCGTGAGCAACGCTTCGGCGTACTCTAAATAGGCTTCATCCAATACGACGATAACCTCTTTAGGTACTTGAGAGATAAATTGCTCCCAATCCCGGCGGTTAAAAACGGTACCGGTTGGATTGTTTGGGTTGGCTAAATAGATCAGCTTAGTCTGTTTGGTGATCGCGGCAAGCATTGCCGGCAGATCATGCCCCCACTCTTTGGCCGGAACCTCTATGCCTTTTGCGCCGACCACTTGAGCAGAGATTGGGTAGACTGCAAACGCATATTGGAAGTAGATTATCTCATCCCCGGGTCCCGCAAAAACACGGGCAACCATCTCCAGCAATTCATTCGACCCATTACCCACCGCCAATTGACGTGGAGAGATCGCTAAAAACTCAGCCAATGCCGCTTTTAAAGCGTAGGCGCTGCCATCAGGATAGCGAGCAATCTCTTTTAGCGCACGCTGAATACTCTGCAGAACGGCTGGGCTGGCACCCAAAGGGTTCTCGTTAGAGGCAAGCTTTGAGATGTGCGTCAAGCCGAGCTCGCGCTGCAAGTCACTGACTGGCTT
>CAZVPH010000043.1:0-4438 GCA_964628125.1 uncultured Thiosulfatimonas sp.
GCCGAGCGGTGCATATTATCGGCCTGCTTTCGGATGGCGGTGTGCATTCACACATCAGCCATTTCAAAGCGGCTTTATCTCTAGCTGTTGAGCGTGGCGCCAAAACTTATCTGCACATCTTTACCGACGGTCGCGACACCGCACCTGAAAGCGCTTTAAGCTACATTGCAGAGATTGAAGCCCACCTTAAAAACCTTAAAGGCGCTTCGATTGCCTCCGTTACAGGTCGTTTTTACGCCCTGGACCGAGACACTCGCTGGGAGAGAACTCAAGAGGCCTACAATGTTATCTGCTGTGGCCAGTCCGAACATCAAGCGTCCACTGCCGCAGAAGCGGTTGAGCTTGCCTATGCGCGCGGCGAAACCGATGAGTTTATCCTGCCTACCGCTATTTTGACCAAAAAAGGCAAAAAAGTGAAGGTGAAGGACGGGGATTCAATCATGTTCATGAACTACCGTTCAGACCGTGCGCGTCAGCTAACCAGTGCTTTTATCATGGAAGACTTTGGCGATTTTCATCGCTGCAGAGCGCCTGTTTTAGCAAGCTTTGTCACCCTGACCCAGTACAATAAAAACTTTGAGAACTTCGGAGCGACGGTTGCTTTCCGTCCAACCAAACTTAAAAACACCTTTGGAGAGGTGATTGCGAATCACAAATTACGCCAGCTGCGCATTGCCGAAACCGAAAAATACGCGCACGTCACCTTTTTCTTAAACGGTGGTGTTGAGGCGCCTTATCTGGGTGAAGAGCGTATTCTAGTGCCCTCACCCCAAGTGCGCACCTATGACCTTCAGCCCGAAATGAGCATTGGTGAGTTAACCGAAAAACTGGTTGAAGCGATTGAGTCGGACAAGTTCGACACCTTTATCTGCAACATAGCCAACCCAGACATGGTCGGTCACACCGGTAAAATGGACGCTTGTATCAAGGCGTGCGAAGCGGTTGATGATGCATTGGGTAAAATTTTAGCCGCTTTAGAAAAAGCCGGTGGCCAAGTGATTGTGACCGCCGACCACGGCAATATCGAGATGTTGGTTGACCCTGAAACAGGCAATCCTCTGACCTCGCACACTACCTGCCCTGTGCCTCTGGTCTATTTTGGTCCACGCGAATGTCAGTTGCGCACCGGCGGCTCTTTGCCCGATGTCATGCCGACCATGTTGGATTTAATGGAGATACCACAACCTGAGGAGATGACCGGTGTCAGCCTATGCGTTCGGTAATGTAACGACACTCCTTGCTAAGTTCATGTTGCTTGAGAGCTTCTTTGTCTAAGAGACGTTTTTCATCATAAGCTGATTTAACCAGGCCTGTTGGTTTTAAACCAACAGGCCTTTTTTATTAAGGCTGTTTAGTTTTTAACTTAGCGGCAACCTTCTGTGCAGCCCTGTTTCAACCGCCATTTCTCCGAATATACCGGCATAGAGCTAACATCACTGGCTTATTATAAGCCAGCCCTTTAGACTAGGCTTTCAACGAAAAATGAGGAACGTAGAACCATGGATTTTTCAATGAATTACCCACTGTTTTGGATCTATTTTGCCTACACAGGCCTAGTCGTTGCGGACATCCTGCACATGCTTTATCAACGACGCTCGCCACAAAATTTGATGGCGTGGTTCCTCACCCTGGTGCTTTTGCCATTCTTAGGGGTTGTTTTATACCTACTGTTCAGTACTCGTAAGCTGTTTTTAAAGCGTCGAAAGCCGACCATTCAAATTCAATCGCTCTCCAAAGTAAAGCCCGATAAAGTCCTTGCCATTCAGTTGGATGAGTTGTTACGCGCCAACCAGGTCTCAGGCGCCACTTTGGGCAATAACGTCCGTCTCCACACCGACGCTACTCAGACCTTTGACCTGTTTATGCAGGCGATTGAATCGGCGCATTCCAGCATCCATCTACAGACCTATATTTTTGAAGCCGACAGCACTGGCCTTGCCATACTCGACGCGTTAGCGCGCAAGGCAAGTCAAGGCGTAGAGGTGCGTTTACTAATGGACGCCATCGGCTCGTTTTCTCTCTACCGCAATCCAAAAGCGCTGGACGCTTTACGCCAAGCCGGTGGCCGATGTGCTTTTTTTCAACCACTGCTCAATTCATTTTTAATGAGCCAAATCAACCTACGAAACCATCGAAAAATCTATCTGTTTGACCAAACGACGCTTTTAACCGGGGGCATTAATCTATCGCACGATTATTTAGGTCCAAGCCACAATGCCCCCAAGAATGGCTATTGGATCGACCTCCTCTGCGAGATTCAAGGCCCAAACGTTCAGCACCACCAAGACATCTTTAAAGCCGATTGGCACTACACCACCAAAGAGAGTCTGCAAACGTCCTCTGCTGCTCAAACCAACACACCAAACCTAACAAGCCTTGAAGGCGAGTTACTGCAGGTCATTCCTTCCGGTCCAGACATTGACAACGATGCGCTGTTTGAGGCCTTGCTGCAAAGCATCTACCAAGCAAAACACTCTATCCAACTGGTGACGCCCTACTTTGTGCCGGACACCTCCATTATGAACGCGCTGATGATCGCGGTGAAACGTGGCGTAAAGCTGACCTTAATCACCCCCAAAACCTCTGACCACCTGATCTTTGATTTAGGTCGCAGCTCTTACTTGCGTGAACTGCACGAAGTGGGTGCAGAAATCTTTTTTTACCAAGTCAATATGCTGCACGCTAAACTAACCATTATTGACCAACAGGTGATGATTATAGGCTCGGCCAATATTGATTACCGCTCATTGTTCATCAATCACGAAGTCGTCAATTTAATCTATTCAAAATCGTTAATCATGGAGATGCAGGCTTGGACGGAAACACTGCTAACAGACAGCCTACTTTATGACCCCGGCAGCCATAAGCTGCGCAAATTGTTCGAAAATTTAACCCGAATCTTTGCGCCTCTTCTATAATCCCTTAAGAATGCAACTTAACGGTTCGGCTTAACCGTTTAAAGCCAGTTACCCTTTACTCGTAAAATTTAGGATAAATCACTCACAATATGTACAAGCCCACCTTTAGCCCAACCCCACTCCCAGCCTTTGATAACCTCACAGAGCCAAGCCTGCCCGAGCACTTTTCACTGCTGGCGTGGAACCTACACAAAGAGGACTTTTCACGCTACATTGATCATTCAATTGAACACTTAATCGACATTGAGCAACCCCACTTACTGTCTCTGCAAGAGGCGGCGATTCAGTTTGAGCAACCTAAGTTCTTTAATCTCCCGTTTGTTATGGCGCCAAATATTCAGAGCAGCAACAAACAGTTTGGGGTACTGACCGCCTCGCCACATCACAACATCGCGCAACACCAGTGTCTCACCCACTCTCGCGAACTGGGTTTCACCACCCGAAAAGCCGCTTTAATCACCGAGCACGCACTCGAAAACGGCCAAATTCTAACGCACGTTAACATTCACGCCATCAATTTTATGCCGCATATGTACTTTAAAAGAGAGCTCAACTTGCTGTGGTACTTGCTCTCTCATAAAACCGGGCCGATGATCATCAGTGGTGACTTCAACACCTGGAGCAATAACCGATTAAGAACCTTGCTGCAGGCGACCGCCCAACTGCAACTGCAACAAGTCACCTACCCAGATCATCGAGCCATTAAAACCATGATGCGTAAACCGCTCGATCACATTTTTTACCGAGGACTCAATCTAACCTCATCCGAGGCGCTTTCCGTTCCCCACATCTCCGACCACAACCCACTCATCGCACGTTTTCAGCAACTGCCTTACGGCTTATAACCACCAGGCCTGGTGAATTTCAGAGACTAAAAAGCCCGCAAGGATTCTTTCTTTGCGGGCTTTTTTATAACTGAGCGTTGTCGTTGTTATGCGCACTCGCGATCTTACTGGAGGAGGGTTACCCACGTTAAATGGCTTTGACCCTTTATTTTTGACCCTTTATTTTCGGCAGCCTCAAGCTAAAGGCTACGCCCTAGATTGTTTCACTGCGCCCACAATGATTTCAAGCAACGGTCACTTTTAGTCTATTCGAATGGTGCTGTAACCTTGGTTTTCATAACCCATGATCGACAAAAACGTATTGCCGACCAATAGCACACCGGGAATTAATTGCGCTTGGCGAGTGATATTAAAACGTCGAGTCGCAATCTGACACACTTCCATATGTACGCCTGGTCGCTTCATCAATCCTTCTAATTTCAACTGTACCTGGTCAACAGCCGAAGCTTGCTCCATTGTTAAGTGGCTTAAATCACGTGCAATAAACCCGGCTGCACCGCCACGGAATGTAAAGATCATTTGCGGTTTTATACCCTGGCGAACCATATCTTCATAGGTTTCTTCCAGTACATTTAAACGAGACAGCAAACCTTCTGGATTGCCTAAAGTAATATCCCATAAAATTTTACCGGCTTTAATTTCGGATATAGCTTTCGCCACATCCGCGGTCACGGT
>CAZVPH010000043.1:4448-9398 GCA_964628125.1 uncultured Thiosulfatimonas sp.
CGGCTTTAATTTCAGCTAAAGCACGTTGATCAGAAGGTTTCTCCGCCATCACCAGGCCTGGTGATAAACAAAAAAACAATAAAAATGAATAAAGTAAATATCTCATAAGCTCATCCTTTTGGTTGTGAGTCCTGACAGGATAGCAAAGATCATCAAACCCACGCTTGAGCATTAGATAAAGCTGATTTGTTTGTGGTAATGGGTTTTTAATTCGCACCTTCATTGCAAGAGTAATGAAAGCGTTATTAAAAATAGAGTCTTGATTAGCTGAAGTGTTGGTTCGCAAAAGCGATGCGTTCGTCTACGTCCATGGCGCTGGTGTCTCCTAAACTTTCGATAAGCTTTAAGCGGGGCAGAATACCCTTGCCATTGGCGATTTGAATCGCCAGACCTGGTCGTGCGTTAAGCTCTAGGAGCATAGGGCCTTGGTCGCGGTCGAGCACCATGTCGGTGCCTAGGTAGCCCATTCCGGTCATTTCATAGCAACTGGACGCCAGGTAAATCAAGCGCTCCCAATGGGGTACTTCCAGCAATGCCAACTCTTTTTGGGTATCTGGATGGTATTGAATGGACCTATCAAACTGAACGGCGTGCAGGGCTTTGCCCGTGACAATGTCCACGCCGACGCCCACCGCGCCTTGGTGTAAATTGGCTTTTCCATCGGAGCTTGAGGTGGAAAGACGCATCATCGCCATTACAGGAAACCCTTTAAAAACAATCACGCGTACATCCGGAACGCCCTCAAAACTGAAGCCATCGAAAACAGGGTCAAATTGGATGAGAGCTTCAATCACGGCGACATCTGAACTGCCACCCAAGCTGAATAACCCGGCGAGAATATTGGTGGTGTGGCGTTTAATGTCCGACAAGGTGGCTTCTTCGCCATTCGGTTTGTAGTAGCGGCCGTGCTCGACCTTGGTGATCACAAAAATCCCTTTGCCACCACTGCCTCGAGCAGGCTTGATGACAAAACCTGGGGTATTTAAGATAAAGCGTTCAACATGCGTGACCTCGGCCTGCATGGAGACCACGCCTAATAATGCCGGCGTGGTGACTTGAGCGGCTTCGGCAATCACTTTAGTTTTGAGTTTATTGTCCACTAAGGGATAAAGTTTACGCGGATTATAGCGGCCGATGTACCCGCTATTACGCTGATTCATCCCCAAAACCCCTTTGGCTCTGAGTTTAAAAGGACTGACAAAAAGCATCTTTAGTCCTTCTCAACGAGGGGTTTAAAACGGTACAACTCTAACAGTCGGTAGCCGGTGTAACTTCCCAGTAACAGCACAAATGCCATCACAACAAACTGCAGACCGATAAAGTTAAACATTAAGTGGCGCATGAGTTCATTGCTCATTATAAAGTAGGCCATCACCGCCACAATCAAGCTTCCGCCGCCTTGTGTCAACACCTCTTTCATCCCCTCTTCCTCCCACAAGACTGACATACGCTCAATGGTCCAGGCAAGAATAATCATCGGGAAGAAGGTGATTTTAAGACCTTCACTCAACCCCAGTTCGTACGATAGAACACCAAACAGCGCAATCAACAAAATAACCATAATGATTACGGTCGATATTCGCGAAACCAGCAGTAAGTTGAGGTGAGATAAGTAGGAGCGAATAAAGAGCCCTACGGTGACCAACAGAATAAAGGCGATCATACCGGTGATTAAGCTTGTTTGAATAAACGCCATGGCGATTAAAACGGGCATAAACGTACCGGATGTTTTAACGCCCACTAACACGCGCATTAACACCACCACTAACACGCCCAGTGGAATAATTAAAATACCCTTAAAAACCGATTGGTCTTCAATCGGCAAACTGTGAATGGAGAAGTTAAAAAGATGCTTGTTGTTCGGGTTTTCCATAATGACGGATAAGGCGGGTTGGTTTTGCTTAAGCATGGAGAAGCTAACCGCCGAACTGTCTCCACCGGTCAGCTCCAATAACGCTTTCCCTGTTTGGTCCCACAGCAACAAGTTCTCGCGGTTCACGACTTGAGCGCTGTTCGGATCAAACAGTTGCGAAGTGATCACATCATTTTGGGTTTGAAAAACCTCAACGATCGGTTTTAACTGTTGATTACGACGTGCATCTTCAAGATTTAACGCGCCTATTTTTTTGGCCGGAATTTCAGCTTGGCTTAAGAGCCTAATCAACACGTCTTCTTTAGGTGAGCCGCTGTTTAGAATTAACCGTACATTCTGATCCGGATCTTCGTCATTTAACGCTTTTAACAGTTCACGCGTAAAGCTAAAGGCGTCGGCACTTTTGGCGTGCGCTTCATCTATAATCGCCTTTTCCACCGCTTGCCCAACAGGACTGCTGAGCGTCTTGTTTAAGGCAGGCATTTCGGTTAGTTGAGGATCTTTGACTTTAGGGTCGACCAACATCTGCACATTATAATAGAGCGTCTGTTTACCGCTGGCTTCGCGGATGGTCCATTGTGCTTGTGGCGTTTTATCTTCAGTTAAAAAAGAGAGTCCATAGCCTGGAGACGCGGCGTTTTGACTGAGCTGACTAAAACCCGCCTGCAGACTGGGCGTGCTGAGCGATGCGATTACCGACTCACCTTGTGCGGCAAGCTCAATTTTTGCGTCTATATTCCAAATCGCTCGGTTTTCACCTGGAAACCAAGGCACTTCGAGCAGCAAGTGGCGCTGAACGGTTTGATAGGTGCCCAAAAGAAACAGGCTTGTGACTAGGGCGTAGAAGAAAAACTTGGAATTCATGAAAAATCCTATTTTTTGGCAGGCGTGGGTTCGACGTATTTAGGGTAAATATACTCTTTGCTGACATCCACCACTGCAATGTCTTGCAGGAAGGTTCGGCCGATTAAAACAGGGTATTCCATATGAGTACGATCGACCAAGGTAAACTCTGTTTCACCCACAACATCGCCAATTCGAACGTGCAATCGCACGACAAGACGACTGTCCTTTTCGTCAGAATTACTGGCCTGAATAATATTTACAAAGCGAACAATTTTGGCTTCTATAGTCTGTGGTTCAGAACCTTTTTCGGTTTCTAAAGCGAAACGCACCCACTTTTTACCGTCTCGTTCAAAACGCTCAATATTCTCAGCACTGATCGACGCCGTTGCAGCACCACTGTCAACTCGAGCTTTAAGATTGGTTTTAACCGCTGAAACATAGACCCACTCAGCCTGGCCTAGAATTGTTTTATTCTCAAACTTGGTCGACGCGTTTTTTATAGCAGTCTGCTTTTTGGTCGATTCAGCCAGTAAACGGTTTAGTTTTGCAACGTTCGCCTTGCTGGTCGCCAATGATTCTTGAGTGGCGGCCAACTCTGATGCGGGGACAGATTTTGACAAAACGTCGTTTAACTCATGCACCTGCGCCTTGCACTCTGCGAGCTCTATTTGTGCCTGCATCTGCGTTTTTTGTACGGTAATTAGATCACTTTGCAAGCCTGAAATTTGGAGCTGCTGTTCTTTGGATGGGTTATTAACACAACCTGTCATCGCAAGCGCAATGCCGCTCGCTAAGAGTAGTTTTTTACTAAAAAGCATGAAAAATCCTTGTCTGGATTATAGGTTGAAATTCTTTAATCAAAAAATAATGGGGTATTTTATAGAAAAAATTGGCTGTTGAAAACACTGACCCAACGACACAACCGGGCACAGCATAACGCAAAATCAATCTGAAAAAGTCGTGATGGTTAACCTGCGTTAAAAAAAGATAGAAAACCACTCATCAAAACGTACCTTGTTTTTACGATTAGGCTCAAAGCCCTCTCGGTGTCGTTTTTTTGAGAGATCTGAGTTGTTCGGCAAAAAGTAACCCAATAGCTCCCTTCTTACCCTACGTAAACTGACAGGATAACGGTCTGCAAAAGGCTTAACTTCTACCTAATTCCCTCTGTTTTTTTTGCACTTGAATTTTATGGTTTTTAAATAAATGACCAGGCCTGGTAGATTTTGTCGTTGTGCCAAGCGCTTATTGTATTTATCGCGGGGTTTTTTTCTACCTGTCGCTTGTACTTACGATGCAAATCGAATTATTTAAGGATTCATTAACGCAATCGGCAATAAGTTGTTTTTTTCTGCATAGTGTTTAAGGCGACCATCGGTTTTAATCTGTTGTACAAAGGAGTTGATTCTCGCTAGCCACTCTTTTTGACCTTTCTTAATCGCATACGCGTATTGTATTTGCTCGGTCGCCTTGTCGGGAGAGATTAACTTTGCCCAGTCATACACTTGCAGCATTTTTTGCCCGTAAGGGTAATCGGCAATAAACACATCTGCGCGACCCGAGCGCACCTCTATCTCTCGCTGGCTGTTCTTGATAACGGTCATCAACTCAGCATGTTTTAGACTCTTTCGCATAACCGTTTCCATATAGGTCCCTTTTTGCACACAGACAATCACGCCTGGACGGTCCATAGACTCCCAACGATCAAGCATAGGGCTAGTTTTGCTGGCAACGCCATACATACTGCTGCTTAAGTAAGGCTCACTGTAATCAATTATTTTAGCTCTATCGTCCGTTATGCCAACACCAAACATCGCAATATCACATTTCTCTTGCTGGAGATCGTCCAAAAAAACGCCAAAATGGGTCGCGACATACTCAACGTCGACCCCTAAATCTTTAGCAAACTCCTGCGACAGATCTATATCAATACCTTCAAGCACTCCCGTTTTTATATTTCTGTACGAGATTGAAAAGTAATCAGGCCAGATACATACTTGCAACTTACCCGCTTGTTTAATTTTTTTCTCTCTATCAGATACCGCTAGAGCATTGTTTTGAAACACCAGGCTGAGTAAAATTAAAAGCATAAAGCTCACTGAAAAACAGTGGACGCGCTCCCGATTTGACAAGGCTTGTGTAAGTTTTTGTTTCATTAAATAACTCCTACAGATAGGCGTGTTAGAGTAACATAATAGACCGCCAACTTATGACTTAGCTACGCCTATGGA
>CAZVPH010000044.1:0-9394 GCA_964628125.1 uncultured Thiosulfatimonas sp.
ACAGGTGCGATGGTTGAAAAGCGATCGCTTGGTCGATGTCGGCGAGTGCTTGCTCGAGTGTTTGGTTCGGCAACGCAAACATTAAATCTAAGTTCAGGTTTTTAAAGCCTGCTCGCTTCGCCGCTTCAATCGCGCGAAACGCCTCTTCGCCGCTGTGAATTCGGCCCAACGCAGTTAATTTATCATCTTCAAAACTCTGTATACCAATCGATAAGCGATTAATACCCGCTTGATAAAATCCTGCGAATTTCTCAAAATCGACCGTGCCTGGATTTGCCTCAAGTGTGATTTCAATCTCTGGACCAAAACCTAATAGAGCGCGTGCTTGCGACATGAAGTGATCTAATCCCGCTTCAGAAATCAAGCTCGGCGTACCGCCCCCAAAAAATATAGAGTGAATCGGTCGCCCCCAAACCAAAGGCAAGGTTTGCTCTAACTGCGTGATCAACGCTTGAATATAGGCAGCTTCATCAACTCCTGTCTTCAAGGTATGCGAGTTAAAATCACAATAAGGGCATTTTTGAACGCACCACGGATAATGCACATACAGGCTAAGAGGAATCGGTTGAGTAAAAATCACAAATTAAATCCAGTCATAAAAATTCGTTCCATTTTACCCTCTTTAATCACTGAGCATTCCGGCTATTTTCAAGCCTCATTACTTATACTAACCCTTGCACTGTTAGATTAAATAGCGGTTTTGATTGCTCTTAACGCTTGCATAAAGGTACTATAGAAGAGTGCATTAGTACTAGCTAATATGGCAAGAAAACGAATGCTTCGATCTCGCCGTCTCTAAATAAAGGAAGGCCGATTACAAACGCTTGTAACCCTCGACCTTCTCCCCCATTTAAAGCGACCAAAAAGGCTCATACATGACGAACCTACACCGTTTAAGCTTCCCACTTATCACCGTCGCTCTTTTGAGCACAGCCTTACCGAGTCACGCCGACTTTAAACCGTTAAACGCCTCGAGCAACGCCTCAAACAGCACTCAAGCGATCCTTCTGAATGCCCTGCAAGGTTCCGTCACTCTCACTCAGCCACAGCCCATTAGACTCTTAATCATCTCCGGTCCCGCCGAAGGCTGTATTGCGGAAGGCAGTGCGGTGTTAAACCCAATCCGATTGCGCTATGAGTTTACGTTACAGCCGATAAATTGCGTTAAAAATGGTCAGCAGATTCTGGTCGGCCAAGTCGTACGAGGTCAGCACAACATCAAAGGCACCATGGCCAACGCAGGAATGGGCAGAAGTTACTTAATCTCTAATAAGGGCGTCACCGTCACCTTGACGTTTCAGTAACCATCACGTCCGGCTTGATTTTGATGGTTTTCCGACTATAGTTGAAAACAATCTTCTATTGAATACTCTAAATTTACCATCCCGTTTACAACTCTACTCTCTGACTAAAGGACTTTCTCATGGCATATGTTCAATCCTTCGGCGCTGCTGAAACCGTAACCGGTTCTTGCCATTTGTTGCAGATAAAACAGGGCCCAAATATATTGGTCGATTGCGGCATGTTTCAAGGCAAAGGTGAAGCGCACAGTTCGGACCACTTTGATTTTGTCGCCAAAGAGGTCGATATCCTGCTCATTACCCACGCACACTTAGATCACGTAGGGCGTATTCCGAAACTGTTTATCGATGGCTTTGATGGCCGTGTTATCGCCCTAAGAGCCACTATGGAGCTGGCCGAAGTGGTTCTACTGGACAGTGCAAAAATTGCCGAAGAAGATTACGCCACCTCTCTTAAAAAAGCCCGCCGTCGGGGCGATGAGTCCGAGGTCAAAAAACCACTCTACACCAAAGAAGATGTGCAAATGGTCTTCGATGCCAATATTCAATACGCTGAGTACGACAAACCGATTACTTTGGGTAAAAATGTTCAGGTCACCTTTCGCAATGCTGGACATATTCTAGGCTCCGCCACCTTGCAGATCGATTTCGAGGAGCAGGACCAATCTAAAACGATTGTCTTCAGTGGCGATATAGGCAACCTTAACGATCTGGTCATGCCTTCGCCGGCTATCGTCAAACACGCAGATGCGCTCTATATTGAATCCACCTATGGCGACCGAGATCACCGTAGTTTAGAGGCGAGTGTTGAAGAGTTTAGAGAGGCGGTCGTCAACACTCTCAAAAATCAGGGCAATGTTATTATCCCGTCGTTTGCCATTGAACGAACTCAAGAACTGCTGGTGCTGATTAAGCAGATGTATTACGACAAAACTCTGCCCCCTTGCAAAGTGTTTCTGGACTCGCCCATGGCAATTAAAGCCACCAAAATTTACGATCGTTATCGCGCCAGCTTAAACGATTCCGCTCAAGCGCTGTTTGCTAAAGATGGTTCGGTGTTCGACTTTCCCTATTTAAGTTATTCGGTCACCGCAGCGGATTCTATGGCGATCAATGAAGAAGAGTCCGGCTGTATTATTATTGCAGGCAGCGGCATGTGTACCGGTGGGCGCATTTTGCACCACTTTAAACACCGCTTGTGGAACGCACGCAACCATATTCTATTTGTCGGGTTTCAGGCACAGGGCACTCTAGGCCGTCTTTTGGTTGACGGCGCCGAAGAGGTTCGCATCTACCGAGAAGAGATTAAAGTACGAGCGAACATCAGCATGATTAACGGTTTTTCAGCGCACGCCGACCAGTCCGAAATGTTGCACTGGATGGCACAATTCGAGAACCTGGGCAACGTTTTTTTAATCCATGGCGAACCCGATAAACAAGCCATTTTTAAAGAGGTGATTGAAGCCAAGCTCCACAAGCCGACTCATATTGTCAAATACGCAGAAAAAATCGGGCTATGACGGCGGCTGTAACCGCCTTCCATCACCTCATAGAAAGATCAAGCGCCGCGTCTAAGTTGCATCACTAAGGCGTTCAACGCTTGACCACGATGACTCATCTGGTTTTTTTGTGCTTTCGGCAACTCAGCAGCGGTTTTTTGCAGTTCATCTATCCAAAAAACAGGGTCATAACCAAAACCTCCGTCGCCGCGTTTTTCGGTCAAAATCTCCCCATACCAACGCCCTAATCCAATCACCGGCGTTGGGTCTTCTGCATGTTCCAAATAGACCATCGCGCAATAGTAACTCGCTTGACGTTGTTCGGGCGGCACCCCGTTTAATTCAGACAGCAATTTTTGCAGGTTAGTTTCATCCGTAGCGGCATCGCCGTGCAAATCGCGCGAATAACGGGCCGAATAAATTCCAGGATGGCCTTTTAAAACTGTGACTTCAATGCCAGAATCATCCGCTATCGTCGGCAAACCAGTTTGCTGACTGGCGTAACGCGCTTTTAAAATGGCATTTTCCACAAAGGTCAATCCCGTCTCATCCGCTTCGGTGCTAAAAAATTCGGACTGAGCTTTAATCTGCCAACCGTGCGGTTGCAAAATTTCCGACATCTCCTGCAATTTACCTTGATTTCCTGTAGCCAACACAACAGTTCTCATAAATTCCCCCCACCTATTAAAAACAAACGACCGTAAAAATAACCGCCAGTATAATCCATCACTCTCTTTCTGAAATTTTAGCCGCCGCACGTTGCTTTAGCATAAAACTCTTTGACCGCCTCTGAACACCTCCTACCCGACTCAACCTATAAAAATCAAACTTAAACTCAAACTCAAACTATCAAATTCACCAGGCCTGGTCAAAAAAGTGAACGTGAAAAAGTATAAAAACCAACCAACATGAGAACAATAGATTAAAATCCAGGTTTACATGAATAAAGTCGATAACAACAACTCTGCCGAACAAGTTATCGAGAGAGCCCACAGGAGATACTATGTTAGAGATAAAGCACCTCACAACTTTACAAGCCCTAGCCGACACCCATTCGATAAATCGCGCCGCCGATAAACTTTGTATGACCCAATCAGCGCTGTCGCACCAGATAAAACTGTTGGAACAGCACTTAGAGCTGGAACTGTTTAAACGCAAAAGCCACCCTATTGAGTGGACGCCCGCAGGACAAACTTTGTTGCAAACCGCCCATCAAGTCCTACCGCTGATGCGCCACGCCGAAAAAACATTGCTCGCACAAAAACAGGGCGAGAACGGTCGCTTGTGGATTGGAGTTGATTGTCACACCTGTTTTGAGTGGTTATTGCCCTTGTTGCGCCCTTATCATGCTCGGTGGCCAAACGTTGATTTGGACATTGTACCGAGCTTCCATCAACAACCCTTGAAGCAGTTACAACAGCGAAAACTGGATTTTGTCATCACCTCCGACCCCGAGCCGATGGCGGACATTGATTACACTGCTCTATTCAGCTATGAATTAGTGGCCATTTTACCGCTGCAACACCGTCTGTTATCGCATGATTTTTTAAGCGCTGAAGCCTTAGCGGACGAGACCTTAATTGTCTATCCTGTAGAAGAGGAAAAGCTGGCGGTGTTCAAAGAGTTCTTAACGCCGGCAGGGATTCGCCCAAAATCGGTTCAATATTCGGAGCTGACGATTATGATGTTGCAACGCGTTGAAGTGGGGCGTGGCTTGTGCATTTTGCCGAAGTGGCTGTTTAAAAATCAAACCGATTTTCAACATCTGCCGTGGCGACCGCTTGGTGCTGAAGGTCTTTGGTCAAAACTCTACGCCGCCACGCAAAAAGCCCAGACTCAAATGCCCTATATTCAGGAGATGATTCAGCAGGTCGCAGATGAGATGAGCCTTTAACATTCACCTTATTAAAAGCAGTCAGTCAAAGACCTAAAAAACTGCGAAAGTTGCTTTATTTAAACTTATTCAGTACAGCCACCACATTTCTCTTTGAAAATATTGAAATTGGGCATAAACAGAAGTATAGTTATGGATGTAGTTAATCTATAAAATATTCAAGCTGAGGCGCAATATAATGAATAATTTAATAAAATTTAAACTCGTTCTGCTTGTGACTGTCGTTATTCCTCTTGTCATTGTATTAGGCATTTGGACTGACATTCTGCCACAATCACTGCAAGTAGCCATCGGGTTAATTGGTGTCGCGTTAGCCATCGCATTCATTGTTGGGGGTAACCTTTACATGATGTGGAGCGACATTAAAACTGGACGCTATCGCAAGAAGTCTTAATAATGACTCATTAATGAGACGACTTTTAAAAACCCAGCCTAGGCTGGGTTTTTAAATTCAGACAGGTTTAAAACGCCTAATTTCTTTACTTAAAAACTATTTTTTAGCGTTCTTTTTTTGAATTGAATGGTTTCTAAGCCACACATTTGCCATTTCTCAATCTTTACAGAAGCCACTTCACTGGCGCTAAGTCACTAGCATAATTTACCCATAAAACGCTATAATAATGACCACTGTGATGACCACCGTAAAACATCGTTTATAAAACGCAGTATTTAACGGTTTTTATCAAGCCGCCTTTGCCATCACCCGTCGTTGGTTAGAAATTAAGTCAAGAACACTTTAGTGAATGACTAAGCCCACAACAACCATCCATTTAAAGCCCAGAGAGTTTCATGAGCCATACAGAAACACCACACGCGCCACCGTCAACACCCACTAAAAGTAAGTTTCGTTATCTGCGTTGGTTTATGTGGCTCAACCTTGGACTTGGTTTCATTTTCGTGCCGATCATTGCCGTGCTTTTCTATGCCATCACCATCTATCCAACCTTACCGGATGTCACGGAACTTCGTGAAGTCAGCTACAAAGTTCCGTTGAAAATCGTCACTCAAGACGAAAAGTTAATCAGTGAAATAGGCACCGACAAACGTCTGCCGCTCAGTTATCACGAAATCCCAGAGCGCATGACTCAAGCGATTATCTCTTCCGAAGATGAAAACTTTTACACACACAACGGTGTCGACTACAAAGGATTAGGGCGCGCGGTATTTGAGTTAATTACCACCGGCAAAAAGCAGTCCGGGGGCTCGACCATTACCATGCAGGTTGCCCGTAACTTCTTTCTATCAAAAGAGAAGACCTACCTGCGCAAGCTGAATGAGATTATCCTCTCTTACAAAATTGAGAAAGAACTCAGTAAGCAGGAGATCATGGCGCTTTACCTCAATAAAATCTTCTTAGGATATCGCTCTTACGGCGTCGCCGCCGCCGCCAACACTTATTATGGCAAGACCATCGACCAGCTGTCATTGGATGAGTTTGCCATGATCGCCGGCCTGCCAAAAGCCCCCTCTGCCTATAACCCAATTATTAATCCTCCGCGAGCGATTCAGCGCCGCAACTATGTCTTAGGTCGAATGTATAATCAAAATTACATTACCGAAGAGGAGATGCTGGAAGCACAAGCGGTTGAAGTTCATGCACGATTAACCGGTGCCAACATTGACGTGGCTGCCGACTATGTGGCCGAGATTGCACGCAGTTTTGCGCTTGAAAACTTTGGCGAAGACGCGCTGCAGAATGGCTTGACCATTGTCACTACACTGGACAGTCGGCTGCAGCAACGTGCCAATGAAGCGGTGCAAAATGGCTTGCAAGAGTATGAAAGACGCCACGGCTATCGAGGGCCTATTACACAACTGTCAACTGACGAGCTCGCCGATATGGACAGTTTGCTCACTACTCTGGGGGACGTCTCCAACTACGGTGGTTTAAAGGTGGGGGTCGTCACCGAGTTTACTCAGGGCGACTCTAAAATCGCAGACACTCAGGTCACTCTAGAAAGTGGTGAGACCGTCACACTGCCATTTGCAAAAATGACCTGGGCAGCAAAGTATCGCAACGTAAACAGCAAGGGCACTACGCCGACCAAACCACAAGACGTGTTAGCAGTCGGCGACGTCATCTACCTACAATGGTTTGAAAAACAGTGGCAGTTAGCCCAAGACCCACAAACCGAAGCCGCTTTAGCCTCGGTCAACAGTAAAGATGGTGCGGTTCTGGCGATGGTCGGCGGTTTCGACTACTTTCGCAGCAAGTTTAACCGCGCCACTCAAGGCAAGCGCCAAGTAGGTTCAAACATCAAACCTTTCATGTACTCTGCCGCACTAGACAGTGGCATGACCGCAGCCACCACCATCAACGATGCGCCGGTAGTATTCCACGATAGAAACTTAGAAGACATCTGGCGCCCACAGAACTATTCTGGACGTTTTTATGGGCCGACCCGCCTTAGAAACGCCTTGGCTTTCTCACGTAATTTGGTCTCTATTCGCCTTCTGCAGCAAGTTGGAATCGGCCCGGCCAGCGATTACCTGCACCGTTTTGGTTTCCCGATGGATGAGATCAACCTGCACCGCGACCTCTCTCTCTCTTTAGGCAGCGTCCAATTCACCCCTTTAACGCTCGCCACCGCCTTTGCAACCTTTGCCAACACCGGATATCTCGTGGATCCGTTCATCATTCGCGAAGTGCGCGATTTTGATGGCACGGTGCTTTACAGTGCGGCGCCTAAAACTGCGTGTGTGGACAATCAATGCTTGTCAGACGACCCTTTAAATGCCCCACGAGTCATTGAAGAGCGCAACGCTTATATTCTTACCAGCATGATGCAGGACGTGATTCAATACGGTTCTGGACGTCAAGCTAAAGCCCTTAATCGTCAAGACATTGCCGGCAAAACTGGCACCACGAACGAACAAATAGACGCTTGGTTTTCTGGGTTTAACCCCAATATCGCTACCTCTGTTTGGGTCGGATTCGACCAGCCTAGAACGCTGGGGCGCAGTGAAGTCGGAGGACGTGCCGCTCTGCCCATCTGGATGGACTATATGCAACTTGCTCTGCAGGATGAGCCTAATGTCTCCTTTAAACGCCCGGCAGGTCTAGTCAATATTAAAATAGACCCAGAAACAGGTGACGCAGTTCCGGACAGTGCTAACGGAATTTTTGAAGTCTTTCGTGAAGAGTTTGCACCCGAAGTGCCCAGCGTTTCTCGTCGTCAGATTGAGTCTTTAACTGAAGAGTTGTTTCAATAAACTGGTGGGAAGAGGCCGATAGCTGCGCGCATGAATTGGAACGATTTTTCAAAGCACTTACAAGCGCAGCTACAAGAACACTTACATCCAAGTTTGAAATCGTCTTATCTGCCCATCAAAATTCTCTCCGCCCAAGCGCTGGGCGGTGGCGACAGTCATTCCGCCTACCGATTGCAGACCGCCACCCACACCTACTTTTTAAAACTCAATCAACGAGAGAAACTGCCGCTGTTTGAGACCGAGATGCGCAGTCTCAACGCCATTAAACAGAACGGTGCGATTAGGTGTCCGCAGCCGATTGCGACGGGAATCTACTTTGACCAGGCCTGGTTACTTATGGAACACCTGACGCTGACATCCGTAAAAACAGCCGACCAGGAACAGCGACGCGGTCGTGCTCTGGCACAGATGCATCGTTCTTCACCACCTGATCAGCATGCTCAACCAACAACGAGATTAGCAAAGAAATCGTCAACAGAGTCAACTGGGTCAACCAGTCCGTCAAGCACCCAGCCCTTCGGCTGGTTCGAAAATAATTTTATTGGCTTAACGCCGCAGAACAATCAGTGGCACGGCGACTGGGTTGAGTTTTACGCCCAAATGCGCCTAAGACCTCAACTGGAACTCGCCAGTTTACGCAACGCCCCCGCCTCACTTTATGCGCTGGGCTTGGAGCTGATGGATGCATTGCCTTTCTGGTTTGTCGACTACACGCCTGAACCGTCTCTGCTGCACGGCGATTTATGGGGTGGCAACAGCGCCTTTAATTCAGATGGCCAACCGGTTGTGTTTGACCCAGCCTGCTATTACGGTGATCGTGAAACCGATCTTGCCATGTCCGAGCTGTTTGGCGGGTTTAGCGCCGACTTTTACGCGGGTTACCACGAGGCTTTCCCCCTTGATTCGGGGTATAAACGCCGCCTTCCGCTCTATAACTTGTACCACATTTTGAATCACAACAACCTGTTTGGTGGCGACTATGCCCGAATCTCGGAAAAAATGATGACTGCGCTTTTAAGAACCGTTCGATAAGCTTTCTGCAATCCTGTCAAACAGTGCGTTGAGCCAGAAAAGGTATCCGCGTCATTGTTTCAAACCTTTTAGCGGTGTGCAGAATGCAGCCAATTTCACAAAGCCTGTAAAAAACGTATAATACCCGCACTTTAAAACAGACCTTTTTTTAAACACTCCTAGGACTCACTGATGAAATTTATTCTTCTTGGCGCACCCGGCGCAGGCAAAGGTACACAGGCACAATTTTTAACCAAAAAATTTGGCATTCCACAAATTTCGACAGGCGACATGCTTCGTGCAGCGATCAAAGCCGGCACCGAGCTGGGCAAACAGGCTAAAAGTGCCATTGACGCCGGTCAGTTGGTGACCGATGAGATCATCATCGGCATGGTTAAAGAGCGCATTGCAGAACCAGATTGTACGAACGGTTTTCTACTGGACGGTTTTCCACGCACCGTGCCACAAGCCGATGC
>CAZVPH010000045.1:0-9312 GCA_964628125.1 uncultured Thiosulfatimonas sp.
GGATATTTAAAGCGATATTCATGGGTGATCCACTGGCAAGAAAACAGTGTTTAGAAAAATTATATTTTTTTAGTGGGTAAATACTGCCTTATCTACTGCTAAATTTACAATAGATTTTATCAATATCCAGTCCGTACTCTTGTTTATAACCCCTCTAATCTGTAGGTGTTACAAAAACACTGCAGACTGCTTAACGCTGTGGTTCGGCTGCTCGCGTTGAGCGGCTCCCCCAGCTCCTTGATCAAAACTTTTCATGAAGCAACTCTCTACTAAGTTTTAAATATCGTCTGTTTTTTTGTCGCCAAACGCAATTAAAAGTGCGGGCACCACCACCAAAACCAGTAAGGTGGCAATAACTAAAGCCAGCAACGTCACTAAGCTGGCCAAGGCGACCAAGTCACTCTGACTAAACAGGAGTACACTCAAACCAACCAGCAACACCCATGATGTCACCCAGATGGTTCTACCAACGCTGGCCATTGAGTAACGTACCGCCGATTCGGCGTCGGTGAATACTGATTGCTGTGCGCGAACATAGCGTGAAAAGAAGTGAATATCATCGTCCACAATTAAGCCTAGAGGCACCATCAGTAAAAGAAGATTTATGTTATCCAGCTCGATAAAAGCCATTAACAGTGTCACGGTTAAGAGCAAGGCCACCAAATTAATCACCACATTGATCAATGCCAGCTTAAGGCTACGCCAAAACAATAGAAACAACAGTAGAAAACTGCCTGCCAACCAGAAAACCCCTTGCAGTTGCGGCAGGACAAACCAGTGTAACCCAACCAAGCCTAGAGTGAAGAGTGCGCTGAACCACAGCAGTATTTGACGTATCCGGGAATGTTCTACCAGCCATTTCGCTAAGACGCTGAAACCATGCCTATCTTGACTGTTCCCGACTCTAAACTCCAATAAATAGCTAAGCAAGAACATCGGCAACCACGTCATTGCACTAAGATAGCTAATCACAACGCCTAGTGTGACAATAACGGCCAAATTGACCAAGCTCGCATCAAACCAGGCGGCAAACATAAAGCCCAGCGCGGTGGTTAGGTTAGACAAGAAAATTGGTGTCGCATTAAGCTTTAAGGCTTCAGAAACCGCGTCATACTGAAAAGCCCCACGCGCCATCTCTCTCAACAAGGTGCTTAATATATGCACCAAATTACTGGTCAACAAGGTTACCACGACCACAATCGCTAAAAGCGATTCGTGAGTAAACTCGCTGTTCATCCAACCTAGCACCCCAAACAGCATTAATAAAATATAGCCGCTTAACAGCAGTTGCACCAGGCCTGCCCGAAAGGAGTCCATTAAAAACCCCAGTGTCAGACTCATTAACACCAAACTCGCAAATAGCAATATCCAATCTGCTCTGCCAACGCCAAATAAGCCCGAGTGCCCGCTCAGTAGCCCTGCATCCAGTTCAAACAGCCCCAAGGACGTAAACAGACTCAACGCCACCCACACGATGGACAACAATTTTTTATTGTGCGCCATAATTTGAACCCAGTTATAGGCCCAGTGCGCATTCATATTGTATGCCTATTTTTCATAAACGCCTTCTTTGCTAAGAATTTAATCATTTTCAGTGGCCAGTAGTTTAAAATATCGCGCATTCAAAATGAGAAAGATTCCCCAAGTATGATGAAAAAATTGCAGATGCCTCTGGCCACACACGACATAAAGTTGAAAGGCAACCGCTCCTATTGGGGGCCACTCAACATCTCCGAAAGCGCGTTGGCAATCGCTAACACCTACCAGAACTCACCAGGCCTGGTCGTTGTCTTAACGCAAAACAGTCAGGCCGCCAGCCAACTTCAAGAATTGCTGCAGTTTTTTCTCACGCCGACTGACAATGACAAAAAAAGCGCGGACGATAAAAGTGAAGGCCGTCTCCTGAATACAATTCAAGACGATATCCACATATTCCCCGAGTGGGAGACTCTGCCCTACGACCAGTTTTCGCCCCACCAGGACATTGTCTCTGAACGCTTAAAAACCTTGTACCGTCTACCGCAACTGACGCAAGGGATTCTGGTTCTGCCTATCTCAACCCTTATTCAAAAAATCGTGCCGCACGACTACATCCATCAGTTTACCTTTTTACTCGCTTGCGGCGACACCTTAGAGATCGAACCTTTTACACGTCAACTCGAAGCCAGCAGTTATCAGCGTGTGAGCCAGGTGATGGAGCACGGCGAGTTTGCCATTCGCGGTTCCATTATCGACCTCTATCCAATGGGCAGTAAAACCCCCTTTCGTATTGATCTGTTTGACGACGAAGTCGAAACCATTCGCAGCTTCGATCCAGACAACCAGCGGTCGATAGAACAGATCAATAACATTCAATTATTACCTGCAAAAGAGTTTAACTTTACTCAGCAAGGCATTGATCTGTTTCGACAAAAATTTCGCGAGCGCTTCGGTGACGAGGCACGCAATGCACAAATTTATAAAGATGCCTCGGATGGACAAGCGGTAGGCGGACTTGAATACTATCTGCCTCTGTTCCATGAAAATCTAACCAACCTTTTCAGTTATTTACCGGAAGACACCCGTTTTTTTGAGTTCGACAACCTGGAAACACATCTCGATAAAATTCACCATGAATACGAAGAACGCTATCAAGTAGGCCAGCACAATCCAGATTTCCCGCTCTTAACACCCAATGAAATTATCCTGGATAAAACCGAGTTTTTAACCGCCTTAAAAGGCTATCACCGCATCACCTTGCAGCGCGATTTTTCGGCAAAAAACACCACTCAATTCGCCACAAAAACCTTGCCTGAGCTTGATGTTCAATCTCAAAGTGACTACCCGCTAGCCAAGCTGAACGCCTTTTTAGACCATTATAAAGGCCGCGTTATTTTCAGTGCGGAGAGCACCGGACGCCGTGAAACCTTAATTACCTTGCTCGCAAAGCATAAGCAGTTTCCGCAAATCGTCGAGCATTGGCAGGACGCGCTCACTGCCAAGAAATCACACTCTATTCTCGTCAGCCCTTTAGAAGACCCCATCTACACCGACGCTTATTGCGTCATCACCGAAACTCAAATATTCGGTAAAAGCGCCGTGCAAAAGCGCCGGCGTAAAAAGAAGCACGACGACTTTAGCAGTGCCATCAGCAACCTAATCGAACTCGACATTGGCAGTCCGATAGTCCACATTGACCACGGTGTCGGCCGTTATCGTGGGCTTGAAACCCTTGAGATTCATGGTGAAGCCAAAGAATTTCTGATGATCGAATACGCGGCAGAAGCAAAACTTTATGTACCTGTCACTTCGCTGCACCTTATTAGTCGTTATACCGGCGCGACGCCAGAAACAGCGCCTCTGCATAAGTTGGGCAGTGACCGTTGGGAGAAAGCCAAACGAAAAGCGGCCGAAAGAGTACACGATGTGGCCGCCGAGTTGCTGGACATCTACGCGCAAAGAGCTGCCAGGCCTGGTTATAAATTTAAAACTTCCGAAGAAGCCTATCAACGTTTCACCTCAACCTTTCCTTTTGAAGAGACGCCAGATCAACAGTCAGCGATTGATGCCGTCATCACCGACATGCGTTCGGACAAACCGATGGATCGCCTGATCTGTGGTGACGTTGGGTTTGGTAAAACCGAAGTGGCAATGCGTGCGGCGTTTCTGTCTGCTTACGACGGCAAGCAAGTGGCAATCCTTGTACCAACGACTCTGCTGGCGCATCAACACCATGAAAACTTCCGCAACCGCTTCTCAGACTGGCCAATGCGGATCGAAGTCTTATCGCGTTTTCAAACCACCAAAGAACAAAAACAGGTATTGGAAGCGCTAAAAGCAGGCAAGGTCGACATCATTATTGGCACCCATAAGTTGATTCAAAAAGACGTTGCCTATCAAGATCTAGGCTTGATCATTATTGATGAGGAACACCGTTTTGGCGTCAGGCAGAAAGAGCAGTTGAAAAAAATGCGCGCCGAAGTCGATGTCATGACCATGACCGCAACACCGATTCCACGTACGTTAAATATGGCGATGAACGACCTGCGCGACTTATCCATCATCGCCACCCCGCCCGCCAAACGTTTAGCGGTGCAAACCTTTGTCCAAGAGTGGAATGAAGATGTGGTGCGCGAAGCTTCTCTGCGGGAAATTCGCCGTGGAGGTCAAGTTTATATTCTCTACAATCAAGTAGATAAAATTGAGCGAATGGTCGAAACCATTCAAGCATTGATTCCCGAAGCCAAGGTGACGTTTGCGCACGGTCAAATGAACGAACGTGAGCTGGAATCAGTTATGGAGGATTTTTATCACCGCCGCTATAACATTCTGGTCTGCACCACGATTATCGAGACGGGGATTGATATTCCAACCGCTAACACCATCCTCATTGATCGTGCCGATAAGTTTGGTCTAGCGCAACTGCACCAGTTGCGAGGCCGTGTCGGTCGTTCGCATCAACGGGCCTACGCCTATCTCTTTACCGGTGAAAAATCGACCATCTCCAAAGACGCTGAAAAGCGCTTAAGTGCCATCGCTAAACACAACACTTTGGGCGCGGGCTTTGTTTTGGCCAGCCACGATTTAGAGATTCGTGGCGCTGGTGAGCTATTGGGCGACGGTCAATCGGGGCAAATTCAGGAAATTGGATTCGGGCTTTACAGCGAGCTGTTAGAACGTGCGGTAAAAGCACTTAAGTCCGGCAAGCACCCAGAACTTAACACCACTCTGCACATGGGCAGCGAAGTCGATTTGGGCGTGGCAGCGCTGATCCCCGAAGATTATCTGCCCGATGTGCATTCTCGATTAGTCTTCTATAAGCGCATTGCCAGCGCTGAGGATTCCTCCAGCTTACGAGAGCTTGAAGTAGAGATGATTGACCGCTTTGGTCTGTTGCCCAATCAGGTTAAAAACCTCTTGGCGGTTACGCAAATTAAACTTTTAATTGAACCAATTGGAATCACTAAACTCGACGCTTCCGAGAGCCAGGTGCGCATGCAGTTCAATACACAACCTGATATTGATCCTGTGAAATTGATCAAACTGATTCAAGCACAACCTAAGCACTATCAACTAAAAGGCCAAACAGAGTTGAAGTTTTTCGATACAATGCCTGAATTGTCGCAAAGAATCGCCGCCATTGAACTTATGGTAAGAAGCATTAAACTAGATTGAGTCATAGCGTTAATCGACTTTGATCGACTCTAAATACAGCCTATTGCATCTTTCATGGTTGGTTTTTAGAGTCTGTTTAAACAGTGTATTTAAAATAAACATCCTCGTTTCAATCGAAAAGGTTATGAAACCCTTATGCAAGTTACTATGCTCACCATTCTGCAAACCACTCTTAAGCCTTTGACTGCTTTAAAAACAGCACAGATCGGTTCCCGTAAAAAAGTACGCCGCGCTTTCATCGCTACCAGCTTAGCGGCCTTCACTTTGCTCGGAGTCACCGCAACTGCGAGCGCACAAGAGACTCCTCGTTACACCATTGAGGTAATGGTGTTTGAAAATTACGCTTTAAAGGGCTGGACCGAAGAGCATTGGCCAGAAGAAATTCCAACCGTCTCTATTGGAAACAGCACACCCCTCTCCACCCGTGGCAGCTCGCCACTTTATATTGGAGCGGGGCAAAAATCACTGGATCAAGCCGCAAAACGGATGAGCAATGGCTATCGTGTATTGTTTCACCAGGCCTGGTCACAAAATGCTTATGCATCTAAAAACGCTCCAAAAGTGTTGATTGAGAGTAACGCGCAAGGCGGTACACAGCTGCTCGGAACCGTTAAACTCATCAAGACACGTTTTGCACACGTCGAAGTGAATTTAGAGTTTGACCGAATCATTCCGTCTCAAATCAAAGAAGCCTTTGCTAAAAACCAACAACTCTCCTTAGCGGAGCTGCCGAGTCGCTGGCGCTTTCATTTAAAAGAGTCGCGTAAAATTCAAAGCCGCCAACTGCATTACATTGACCACCCGCTGTTTGGTGTATTGGTGCAAGTCCAGTTGCATAAATAGAAACCATAAAAAAATCATGCCTGGATTTGTGTAAAAAATTATATGAAAGTTACAAAAAAAGCCATAAGTTCCAAACCTTACAAAGGATTGACACTTATGGCGAATATTCTGACGATACATGAATTAATAAAAAGTTAACTAGGTCAGTCGCCTAGCCTCAATTTAAAACGCCAAACGATCTTCCAGTTTCTCCAGCGCAACCAGCACACAGGCTTCATCTCGCTCTCCCCCTGGTGCGCCACTCACGCCTATGGCGCCAATTCGACTGCCACCACTGATAATCGGCACTGCGCCCACCATCATTAAGACCCCTTCGACATGATTGAGCTCTGGGCGAATGTCGCCACGTTGCGCTCTAAACTCACCTGAGTTTAAACCTGACATAATAGTCGCATTGGCTTTTTCTTCGGCAATTTGTAACGTAAATTTAGACGCAAAATCGTCGCGCAATGCCACGCGTTGATTGCCATGCTTATCCACCACCACCGCGATGACCGAATAACCTTTTTCGCGACAAGCCAAAATCGCCTCGGTTGCCAGATCACGCGCTAAACTCATGCCGATATTTTTCTCATCCAACACATCTTCCGCATAACTGCTTGAGACCGGCAGCAGCAGTGAAAAACAACAGAGGCTTAAACTGATTTTTTTGAACATAAAATTCTCCTAAAGTGATTTAGTGCGATTAAATTAAAAAGTAAGATCAAACAGTAACTTGAATTCGCATCTTAAGTGTAAACACCGTTCAGGCGATTATCCCAAACCCTCTACATAAAACAAGACTTTATCGGCTGAATAAAAAGCGCTTAAAACGATTAATGCGAGCGCTTGAAAGCTTGAGCGGATAATCGCGCAAAAAAAAAGCGACCAGGCCTGGTCGCTTTTAAACGTTTATACAACAGTTGTATAAACGGTGGGATGAAAACTGTCTCCTAAAAGGGCTTAAGAACCACTAAAATTAAGATAATAATTGTTAATACCAATGGAATTTCATTCGCCCAACGGTAATACACACCACTGTGCGTCAAATGACCTTCTTGCATCTCTTTCATGCGACGCTTAGTCCATAGGTGGTACACCAGCATCAACGCGACAAAAAAAGTTTTTGCGTGTAACCAGCCAGAAGCGATTGGAAAGTAAGCAACCCACAACCAGATTCCGGTTCCAATGGCGAGCATCATCATAATGGTCATAAATTTATAGAGCTTTTGCGCCATAATTGCCAGGCGTCTAACATCTTCTCCCGCCTCTTTACCTTCTACGAAGTGTACAAAAATTCGCGGTATGTAAAAAATACCCGCCATCCAGGACATCATAAATAAAATATGGAATGTTTTTAACCAAAGCATGCTGTGTCTCTCCGAGAGTTATGACTGCAAAAGTGTGCATAGTAGTGCGTGAATCTGTATCATATCTGTTTTTAAAATAATTAAAACTCTAAAGTAGGATGCAAGATGAATATTGAAAACAATAAAGTCGTCATGATTGAGTACACCTTGACCAATGATCAGGGCCAAGAAATTGACGCCTCTAATGGCAGCCCCTTAGCCTACCTACATGGCCACGGTAACTTAATTCCTGGGCTAGAGAAGCAACTTGAAGGCAAAACCGTTGGCGATAAGTTCACCGCTCAGGTTCCAGCGGAAGAAGCTTATGGCGAGTCGGTTGAAGGGTTGATTCAGACCGTGACCAAAGAAATGTTCCAAGGCGTTAAAGAGATTGAAGTTGGCATGCGATTTGAAGCACAATCAGAGCAAGGCACCCACTCAGTTGAGATCACCGCCGTTGACGGCGACCAAGTCACAGTGGACGGCAATCACCCACTGGCCGGCTTAGATTTGACTTTTGAAATCGAAGTGGTCGGTCTACGTGACTCCACCTCAGAAGAGGTCGAACACGGCCACGCGCATGGCGAAGGTGGGCATCAACACTAAACCGCGTGCGTGCAGAAGTGGTCGTTCATGATTTTTTCTGTACCAGCTCCATATAAAAAAGCCTCTGCTAAGAATACTCTTTGCAGGGGCTTTTTTATGGCTGTAGATTTTATGAAGTGTCATAGATGGATATATGCATTCAAATGCAATCTCATAAATTTACCATCAGATACAAGTCAGATGAAGCAGTCATGTCAGCCAAAGAAATTAAGGTTTTTCCATCAACCACTCTTCATAATCCAGGTCACCGGTGTCGACCACCACAGAGATTGAAGTTAACCCAATAAATGCCGTTTGCAAACTTTGAGGCGTGCCTGAAACTAAAGGGTGCCAATCCGCCAGAGGCTGCCCACGGTGAATCATTCGATAAGCGCAACTGTCGGGCAACCAATCAAACTCTGCCACTCGTTCACGGGTCAGTTGGACGCAAGTCGGTACATTGATAGACCGGTTGGCGTAGTCCGTGCACTGCCCGGTTACTGGGTCAGAATAGGCACACACGACCCGTGTATAGACTATCTCTTCGGTATCTTCATCTTGCAATTTGGTCAAACAGCACAAACCACAACCATCGCAAAGCGATTCCCACTCGGATTGTGACATTTCATCTAGCGTTTTAGTTTCCCAGAAAGGCTGCGAAGAACTCGAAGTTCCGGTCGTCGTAGTCTTGGAAGGGGTAAGGTTTTTCATGGATGATTTCTCATTAAAATATTTACTAAAACGTTCATTCAAACAGGCCTCTCATTTGGTTTAAATGTACGCTCTCCAAACTCAAAAGCCATTCAAAGCTATTAAGTTAAACGATCCTTCAATTTGAATTTTAAACTGACAACTTTTAAACTGATTTTAAGTTTGACCTTTACTCAGGACGCCACTCGTTGCTCTCCGCCGATGATCTGCCATGGTGCTTGCCAAGTTTCAAGCACTTTTTGGCACGCATCGGAGTGGAACAGTTCTCCGTCGATAGGCATTCTAACAAATTCAAACAGCTGATTCCCTAACGTAAACTGCAGAGCAAACGCATGCAGATAACCACGGTCTGCCCGTTTTGCCTCGGCAGTCTCTGCATAACGAACGTCACCGATAATCGGCGCACCTAGGCTTTTTAATGCCACTCGAATTTGATGGGTTTTGCCGGTAATGGGGTTAACTAAAAACAGCCGCAGCCCCGGCCCAATCAATTGACTGATAAATTGAGTTTTAGCCGGCTTTTCTTTGGTGGGGCTTAACTTCCACTGTCCTCGGCGCGCCGGCACCATGTCTCCAATAACCCACCCTTGTTTCTTTTTAGGCTTTTTAGCCGACAAGGCTAAGTAATATTTTCGCACTCGTCGTTGTTCAAATAAACGCTGAAACGCCTGCGCGGTTGCTTTATTAAGTG
>CAZVPH010000046.1:0-9311 GCA_964628125.1 uncultured Thiosulfatimonas sp.
AGAGACGATCGACCTTAAAAAAGGCGGTATTTTTCCAATCGTTCACGGAGTGCGCTGCTACGCGTTGCAGTCCAATATTGAGGCAACCAATACTCATTGGCGCATTAAAGCCCTGATGGATTTGGGCGTGTTTGAAGAAAGTTTTGGTGTCGAGCTGGGAGAAACGCTCAACTTTTTAAACACTTTGCGCCTAGAATCCATGCTGCAACAGCTAAGTCATTTAAGCAGTAGCTCCCAGAGTATGGGGGCGGAAACAGAAAATGTTGAGACCAGAGCTGTTGCCGACAACGATGTTGACATCAGTCGCTTATCGCACCTACAGCAAGATTTGTTAAAGCAGTCGATGCGCGTGGTGGACGCCTTTAAAAAGCGTGTGACAAAACACTTTAAATTGCACGAGCTGTTATAGATGTTGGCGTGGTTTAAGAAACGCTCTTTGCAACGTCAAAGAGGACGGCTAAAAGAGGTTGAGTTTGATTTTATCTTTGACGAGATGCAGGCGGGCTCTTATGTTAGTTTTGATTGTGAAACCACGGGCTTAGACCCTAAAAACGATAAAATCGTCTCAATAAGTGCCATTAAAATTGAACACAACCAATTGCTCACCAGTCAAAGTTTAAACTTGATGGTTGAGCAGAGTTGTCCCATCACGCCCGACAGTATCGTGGTGCATCACATTCGTAACGTTGACCTTGTAGAGCAAGCGACAACCTCGGTCAGGGTGTTGAATGAGCGGCAAGCGATTGCAGAGTTTCTAACGTTTATCGCTGGCTCGACACTGGTGGGCTATTATTTAGAGTTTGATGTGGCGATGGTAAACCAAGTGATTCAACCTTGGTTGGGGGTGCGTTTACCGAATCGACAAATTGAGGTGTCGGCGCTCTATTATGACCACAAAATGCGTTTGGCAAAGCGTTCAGGCCAACTGGGCGAGCAGCAGCTGAATGTCGACCTCTCTTTTGATAAGATATTGCAAGCGCTCAACTTACCAAATTTGGGTCAGCACGATGCCTTTAGCGACGCCTTAATGACGGCGTTGATTTTTGTTAAATTACAACAAGATAGTGTGGCGACTGAATAAGAGGCTAACAAAAAATTAAAGGCGGTTTACTTTGACAAAGCTCACTTTTTGGGTATACTCACCGGAGCTTTTTTAAAAAAAATTATCTGAGCGCAGTTCTTGAACATCGAACGGCGGCTCAAGTTTTAAAAAAACCCCGTCTTTACGGGGTTTTTTGTTATTTGAATCCAGAGAATCTGCTCTGGGAATCTAAGTGGACGTTACTTTTGAATTTAGAAGAAAAATTAGAGGGCTTACTAAAGCCGACCATCGAGTCGATGGGATTTGAGTTATGGGGTTTTGAATATTTGCCCGCCGGTCGCCATTCGATCTTAAGAGTGTTTGTCGAGAAGCCAGAAACAGGCATTACGGTTGATGATTGTGCCGTGGTCAGTCGCCAAATCAGTGCCATTATGGATGTTGAAGACCCTATCAGCAGCGCATACATGCTTGAGGTCTCTTCACCAGGAATGGATCGTTTACTGTTCAAGCCCGAGCAGTATGAGGCGTATAAGAACAAGTTAATCCAGGTCAGAACCGCCGTCGGTGTGTTAGGACGTCGTAAGTTTAAAGGCCCTTTAGTGCTGGTGAACGAGGCTCAGATTGGTATTGAGATCGATGGTGAATTGTATGAAATTCCTTATGACATCATTGAAAAAGCCAATGTAGTTGCCGAGTTTTAATCGGGTTCATTGATTTGAATTCGATTTTTTAACCGTTTACTAAAAATCAGTTTATAGAAATCAGTTTATAGAGAAATTAGGACGTTGAGAGATGAGTAAAGAAGTTTTAGCCGTCGTAGAAATGATGGCGAATGAAAAAGGCGTTGATAAAGAAATTATTTTTGACGCAATCGAAACCGCTTTAGCAACCGCAACACGCCGAAGTCACGACGATGAGATTGATGTTCGTGTCGAAATTGACCGCATTAGCGGGGATTATGCAACCTTCCGTCGTTGGGAAGTGATTGATGATGGCACCGCCATTGAAGACAATGTTGGTTGGTATATCCGCGAAATGGATGCTGTGGATGAAGACAGCAGTAAAGAGATCGGTGATTTTATCGAAGAACCGATCGAATCGATTGAATTTGGACGCATTGGCGCACAAACCGCCAAGCAAGTCATTATTCAAAAAGTGCGCGAAGCTGAGCGTAAAAAAGTGGTAGAAATTTACTCTAAGCGAGTGGGTGAAATCATTACAGGCCAAGTGAAGCGTATTGAACGCGGTGACGTTATTTTAGATTTGGGCGATAACGTCGATGCGGTCATTCCACGCAATCAACTGATTGCACGTGAAAACTTCCGCATGGGCGATCGTGTTCGCGCCTATCTACAAGAGGTCAGCTTTCGCCCTCGTGGGCCTCAGTTGGTGATGTCACGTGCCAGTAAAGAGATGTTGACGGAACTGTTTAAAATCGAAGTGCCCGAAATTGGCGATGATTTAATTGACATCATGGGCGCTGCTCGTGACGTTGGTTTTCGCGCGAAGGTGGCGGTTCGTGCGAACGACCCACGCTTGGACCCTATTGGCGCCTGTGTGGGAATGCGTGGTTCGCGTGTGCAATCGGTTACTAATGAGATCGCCGGTGAGCGTATTGATATCATCCTTTGGGATCCTAACGATGCGCAGTATGTCATCAACGCAATGGCGCCTGCTGAAGTTCTGTCGATTATGGTCGATGAAGATAAACACACAATGGATCTGTCGGTGGCGGATGACCAACTCTCTCAAGCGATCGGTAAAAACGGCCAAAACATCCGTTTAGCCAGTGAATTGACCGGTTGGGAACTGAACGTGATGACTCAATCAGAGATGGATGAGAAGCATCATTTTGAATCGAAAGATCAAATAGAAGTGTTTGTGAATGCACTGGACATTGATGAAGAGATGGCCGATGTATTGGTAAGCGAAGGTTTTGCAACGCTTGAAGAGATCGCATACGTACCCGCGAATGAGATGCTTCAGATTGATGGTTTCGATGAGGAGATCGTCGCAGAACTAAAGCAACGTGCGAAAGATGCGCTGTTGACCATGGCGATTGCAGATGAAGAAAGAATCGCGCTGGCCGAGCCAGCAGAAGACCTTCTTAGTTTAGAAGGCATGACCGTAGAGATGGCAATTAAATTGGCTAGCTTATGTTTTATTACACAAGATGTTTTTTCAGAATTTGGCTCTGATGAAGTGCTTGAGTTCCTAGATCTGGATGAAGCTGCCGCTGGAGAATTAATTCTTAAAGCACGCGCACCATGGTTCGAAGAATAAAAGGGAGAGACTCAATGAATGATGTATCAATAAAAGAATTTTCGGAAAAGCTCGACCTTTCTGTCGATAAACTATTAACGCAGATCGAAGCGTCAGGAATTAAAGGCAAAAAAGCCGGCGATTCCATCAATGACGATGAAAAAGTTCAGTTACTCGGTTACCTAAAGTCACTGCATGGCGACGATGGCAGCACGCCTAAAAAAGTCACGCTCCGTCGTACTCAGACCATGAACCTATCGTCTGGAACCGGGCGCGACAAGCGCAGCGTTAAAGTGGAAGTACGTAAAAAACGTACTTACGTTAAAAAAGAAGAAACGACAGAAGAGTTGGTGCCTGAAGAGGTGATCACTGCAGCGATTGAGGCGGTGGTTGAGGCCAAAGCTGAGACAACCGTCGAGGCGCAAGCTGACATTAAAATTGACACTGCAGCCGACACCGTTGCGTCGAAAACCTCAGAACAGACATCAGCAACAAAACCTGCAGAAGCTACAGAGGCTACAGAGGCTACAGAGGCTACAGAGGCTAAGGCAGATGCAAGGCCTAAACCGGTCAGAATGCCTTCTAGACCTGTTGTTGTGTCTGAAGCGCCCATGGCGGCCAAGGAAGATAACTCTAAGGCGGCTAAAAAAGCCAAGGATCAAAAACATCACGAAACTCGTAAAATAAACGACGGTGTTGATGGACCCAAAGCACCGGTTAGAAAAGCAGCGGTAAACAATCAACGAGGTGCACCTGGCGCAGGCGGGCCTGGTGGTGCTGGTAATCGTCGCCCACAACGAGGTGGACGCAAAGGTGGACGTAATGCATCGCGTGCACCGTTGCAGGCGGATAATGCACACGGGTTCCAGCAGCCTACTGAAGTAGTGGTTAAAGAAGTTCAGGTTCCTGAAAGTATCTCTTTAGCGGCATTAGCTGAAAAAATGTCCATTAAAACCGGTGAAGTCATTAAATTTATGATGATGGAATTGGGCTCAATGGCGACCATTAACCAAATTCTAGACCAAGAAACAGCGATGTTAATTGTCGAAGAGATGGGGCATAAAGCATTTGCTTATAATGAAGTGACGGTCGAAGACGAAGTTGTGAACCAAGAGTATCATGGTGCAACGGTCACTCGTTCACCCGTCGTCACCATTATGGGTCACGTTGACCACGGTAAAACATCTCTATTGGACTACATTCGTAAAGCAAAGGTCGCACACGGCGAGTCCGGTGGCATTACGCAGCACATCGGTGCATACCATGTTAGCAATGACAAAGGGGGCGTTACCTTTATCGATACGCCGGGTCACGCCGCCTTTACCGCGATGCGTGCACGTGGTGCAGACATTACCGACGTTGTCGTGATTGTTGTGGCCGCGGATGATGGTGTAATGCCACAAACGCGTGAAGCCATTCAGCACGCCAGAGCTTCTGGTGTGGGCATGGTGATTGCCGTCAACAAAATGGATAAAGAGACGGCCAATATGGACCGTGTCATGCAAGAACTGGTGGTTGAAGAAGTTATCCCAGAAGCGTGGGGTGGCGATGTTCAGTTTGTGCCTGTTTCGGCTAAAACCGGAATGGGGATTGATGATCTTTTGGATGCGATTGCACTGCAGTCAGAGATGCTAGAGCTTGAAGCACCCATTGAAGGACCTGCGAAAGGTGTTGTCATTGAGTCACGCCTGGATAAAGGCCGTGGTACCGTTGCAACGGTACTGGTTCAATCAGGTACTTTGAAAAAAGGCGATATTGTCCTGTGTGGTATGGAGTACGGACGTGTCCGAGCTCTAATCAACGACTCTGGCAGAACCGTATCAGAGGCCGGTCCTTCTATTCCGGTTGAACTGCTGGGTCTGTCCGGTGTTCCGGTGGCAGGCGATGAGATGATTACCGTTGAGAGCGAGCGTAAAGCGCGTGAAGCAGCAAGCTTCCGTCAAGGTAAATTCAAAGACCTAAAAATTGCACGTCAGCAAAAGTCTAAGTTGGAAAACATGTTCAATAAGATGGCGGAAGGCGATATGCAAAACGTTAACGTCATTCTTAAAGCCGACGTACAAGGTTCTATCCAGGCCATTACAGACGCCTTGACGACCCTTTCAAATGAAGAGATTCGAGTCAATGTTATCTCATCTGGTGTTGGTGGAATCACCGAAACGGACGCGAACTTAGCGATTGCGTCCGACGCTTTAATCTTTGGTTTCAACGTCCGTGCGGACGTTGCTTCTAAGCGGATTATTGACAGTGAAGGCATTGGTCTAAAATACTACAGCATTATTTACGAAATCGTAGATGACGTAAAAAGTGTGGTTGAAGGCAAACTTGCTCCAGAGATTCGCGAAAACATTGTCGGTATTGCCGATGTACGTGAAGTCTTTAAAGCCCCTAAAATCGGCTTAATTGCAGGTTGTATGGTCACAGAAGGCACGGTAAAGCGTAATAACCCAATCCGCGTTCTACGTGACAACGTCGTGATTTACGAAGGTCACTTAGAGTCACTGCGTCGCTTTAAAGATGATGCTCAAGAAGTTAACAAAGGTATGGAATGTGGTATCGGTGTTAAAGATTATAATGACGTTAAGGTCGGTGATCAGATTGAGTGTTTCGAGCGTATTGAAGTTAAGCGTACCTTATCTTAGACGCTTTCAGAAACAGTCTAGTAAAATACAATCGTGAGGCGTGACCAGGCCTGGTCACTTCTTTTCGATTGAATCAAAAATGCCCCGTTTGGGGCATTTTTTACTTGAGACCTTTAAGCCAATGAGTGCGCGTTTAACACGCTAAAACGGATTCTGTTTTTAACGAACATTCCACACTCTGCCTGCCCAATGGCCTCTTATAAAGAGAATAAATATGAGTAATCAAGCCGTGAGCCGTCCTACCCGGGTCGCTCAAGAAATTAGAAGAACCTTGTCGGAGTTGTTGGTACGTGAAGTCAAAGATCCACGTTTTCAACGCATCAATATTACCGACTGTAAAATCAGTAAAGATTTGAGCATCGTCAGCGTGCAATTTACGCTGATCGGCTTTAATAAAGTTGATCCCGAAGTAAATGAAACGCTCGCAGCCTTAGAGAAAGCCAAAGGGTTTTTTAGAAGTGAATTAGGCAGTCGCTTACGTTTGCGCATTGTGCCGGATATTCGTTTCTTTTATGATGATATTCTAGAGCACGCACAGCACATGGAAGAGTTGATTAAAAAGGCACTTAATTCGTAAATGGCCCAGTTTAAACGTCCCCCGAAAAAGTATGTCGACGGCATTGTGTTATTAAACAAGCCAGTCGGCATTTCCTCGAATGGCATTCTGCAACGTGTGATGCGTATTTTTAACGCTAAAAAAGGCGGTCACACCGGCGCGCTGGATCCGTTTGCCACCGGACTGTTGCCGATCTGTTTAGGGGAGGCGACCAAAGTGTCCGGGCTCTTGCTGGAGTCCGATAAACGTTACACCGCCACTCTAAAGCTTGGGCAGCAAAGCGACACCGGCGATACAGAAGGCGAGATCATAAAAGAGTGTGCAGTGCCGACTTTAACACGTGAGTCGATCGAAGCTGTTTTTGCACAATTTAAAGGCGATTTACAACAAATCCCGCCTATGTACTCTGCGTTAAAGCATCAAGGAAAACCGCTCTATTTTTACGCTCGTCAAGGTATCGAAATTGAGAGGCCCGCGCGCGCAATTACCATTAAAACGCTGAATTTACTGTCGTTTACAGACAATCAAATTGTGTTTGATGTGCTCTGCACCAAAGGCACTTATGTCAGAACGTTGGGAGAGGAGATCGCCGTAGCACTTTCAACCGTAGGGCATTTAGTGGCTTTACACCGAACTCAAACCGGCGACTTAAAAGGCGACGAGATGTTGACCTTTGAAGAGATTGAACGTCAGCAACACGCCAGCATTCACCCAATCGACATTGCGCTCACACACTTAGAGCGAATTGATTTAAGCCCCACGGAGGTCGATTTAATTCAACACGGTCAAATGCTAGACCATCCTAAACCAGAAGGTGAATTGGTTCGTCTTTACGACAATGGTGAGTGTTTCGCGGTGGGTGAATGGTCCGAAAAGCAACAAAAGCTCAAGCCAAAGCGGGTCTTCAATTTACACTTGGCGAAAGAAACTCAAGCGCAAGTGCAAACAGAAAAGCGTGATGCGTTGTCCAAAAACGATTCGGAAAGTGACACTCTAAAACAGCAGGCAGTCGCACAATTAGAATCAGAGCAGGGCAATAGCGAGAATAGTGAGAAGAAAACGTGATGCGCTTTCAACAGGCCGATGGCATTTTGGATTTGCGCAGCGCCGAAGCCTTTCAAGCAGGACATCTAAAAGCATCTACTTGGTTAAGCTGGCAAATGCTGCCTGATAGTTTAAATGAGTTGCCGGCAACCTCTGACAAGGCACCCGCAACTCTTTTTCTGGTCGGTGACAAACAGGAAATTGAAGCAGCGAGTGTTTTTCTTGACTCTAAAGGCTATGAGATTAACGGCTCTTTGGTGATTGAAAACCAAGCGGAAATGGAGCGCTGGGCGGTTCAACTACCAGGCCTGGTGGTTTCAGATAATGTCTCTAAAACCTTATGGTCGCCGAGCCTTTTAGTTAAAGAGTTCGTTGAGCAGTTCGGTTCGCAATTGAATCCAAAAACTGCCAAACCTCGTCTTAACGCACTGGATATCGGCTGTGGTGGAGGTCGAGACGCGGTTTTTTTAGCACAACACGGCTGGCAAGTGAGCGCCATAGACCAAGAAGCGCGCGTCTTAAAACGCGCAAAACAACTGGCGGCCAAGTCAGGCGCGTCGGTTAAGTTTAAGTGCTGCGACTTAAAAAAACCGGGCTGTTTTCCAACGGAAAAATATAACCTCATCACGGTCGTGCGTTATTTAAACCGAGAACTTTTTCAACAAATTGACGATGCAATTGCGCCCGGTGGCTACCTGGTTTATCAAACCTTTACGCTAGGGGCTGAAGTCTTTGGTTCCCCCAGAAATCCAAGCTTTATCTTGCGAGAAGCTGAGCTGAGTGAAGTTTTTGCAGACTACCAAATTATTGTTGATAGAATAGATAAATTACCAGATGGGCGCCCAATGGCCTCTTTTATTGGAAAAAAGAGAGCCTGATGCTCGTATTAAAAAATACACTTTAAGTAACTTTAAATTTTGTTCAAAGCCCGTTTAACTAAGAGGTTCACTGTGACGACTACCAATCCAGACCACTCCTCAGGAGACAATATGATTACTATGACCGATAAAGAGTTGTTTAGCTTCTTCCAAGCCAACTTAATTTGCGAATCACTGACGTTGCCCGAAGTGGGTAAGCTTATGACCTACCTTCAAGAGAAGTGCCATAAAGCAAATGAAGTGATTTCAGACGCTGGAGAAGTGGGTGAAGCACTTGGTTTTGTGATGAAAGGCAATGTTGAATTCTGTTCAGGTGCCGAGTCAAGCAGTACCGTTGGCAAACAAGGCGTTGGCAGTCTAATCGGTGAAATGTCTTTCTTTGACCGCAAGCCACGTAACCTAAGAATGAGCGCCGGAAATAAAGGGGTGCACCTTTTAGCCTTAACACGTCCAATGTACGACCGACTAAAAGTCGAAGAGCCCTACATTGTGGTAAACATTCTTGAAAACGCCATCGTCAGTTTAGACCACCTTGTGCGCCACATGGGCGATGATATTTCAGCGCTAGGGCATTACGTACAAGGTTTCGGCAAACGCTAATTTTCTAATTCAGCTAACGGCTTAAATCGGCCATTTCTGCGTTGGCAAGTCGTTGCTTACGATTGTAAGCGCCTTGTTGCCACCCCAACTGTTGCGACTGCCTCGACTTACCTCGTCCTCTGAATTGAAAATTGGTTGAGTATTCGACCAGCGACTTTATTACTGAATTGATTACTCTAAGTTAATGGTTGAAATACTGATTGCAACTTTAGATCAAAACCCGTTTGTGTTTGCTTTGTAAATCAGTATAATACGCGAGTTCTCTCCTATCATCGGTTGTGGGAGCG
>CAZVPH010000047.1:0-4901 GCA_964628125.1 uncultured Thiosulfatimonas sp.
CTGAACCCTGTTTTTTTATTCAGCGATAGGTAGGTCACTATACAGGGAGGCACTTAGGGAGGCACTTAGGGAGGCACTTAGGGACGCACTTAGGGACGCACTTAGGGACGCGTCTAAGGGCATGGGCATGCTGCCCTTTCCTGCACCAACGACTTCTAGGCATTTAATATTTCATGACTCTTAATTTTGCTTCTTAACCGGGTGTTTTACCCCCCTCTTACTCTTACACTCTTGACTTAAAGGCTTTTCCAGCATGATATTTTTTACCACCCATGAAATCGAGCAGTGGATCGCAGAAGACGCGCCGCTGGTGGATTTAACCTCACATCTTTTGGGTATTGATCAGCAACCCGCGTTGTTAGAAGTCTCGACGCGACAACCGACCTGTTTAGCTTTAATGGAAGAAGCTAGGCGCATTTTTGAACTGCTTGATTGTCGTGTAACGCACTTTGAACCTTCAGGAAAAACGGTGGCAAAAAACACGACCATTTTGCGTGCGCAAGGCGCTTCTAAAGATCTACACCGAGGTTGGAAAGTCGCCATGAACCTGCTGGAAACACAGTGCGGCGTCGCGACGCACACAGCGGAGATGGTTAAAAAAGTGAGCGCTGTCAGCGATATCCCGTTGCTGGTAACTCGCAAGCACACACCAGGATTGAAAAAACTCCTGACAAAGTCGATCTTAGCCGGTGGCGCGCATCCCCACCGTTTAGGGCTCTCCGAAACCATCCTTATCTTTCAAAACCATTTGAATTTAATCGGTGGGCGTTCTGCGTTGGTTGAAACGCTGGCCAGTTTAAAGTCTGCGGCGGTTGAAAAGAAAATTGCCGTCGAATGCGAAACCCTCGACCAAGCATTGCAAGCGGTAGACAGTAAAATGGTCGATGTAATTCAGTTTGATAAAGTGCCCATCGATACGCTGCAACACTGGTGCCAGATTATTAAACGCCACACTCCCGCCATAAAAATCCTGGTAGCTGGCGGTTTAAATTCGCAAAACATTCAAGCATACGCGCAATGTGGGGTCGATGGTTTAGTGTTGAGCTCGCTCTATCATGCGCCGCCTGCGGATTTTGGGGTGACGATTCAATTAGTAGAGTAGGAAATAGTCCAAACATTGAACGATTGTAAAGCAGAACGTAAGTCGATCGATGGTGACGAGAAGGGATGTTTGAAGTGTAAAAAAACCCGCGTACAAAACGTGCGCGGCGCGCGTTTAAATTGGTAAAAGCAGGTCAAGTCGATCAAGTCTACTTAACCCAAATTTTAGTCTTACGTTTTAGTCTTACGTTCTTTTTGACTTAAAGCTTGATCTTGCGGTTGATGTATTGCGCTTAAAAAAAATTATTCTAAAGATGGCGCTGTAGACGCTTTGGTCAGCACCCAGGCCTGGTGGATTTTAGCATTGCGTTCAAAGTCTTTTGGCATGGTTTGCTGAGTAATATTTTCAATGCCAATGCCCTGCAAATTGTCTTCGTCTAGTTTAAATCTGCGTAAGTTATTTGAGAAGATTAGCTCCCCCCCCGGATTCAACAATTTCATGGTCTTCTGAATCAGATCAACGTGATCACGTTGAATATCCAAAGTGCCATCCATTCGTTTGGAGGTCGAGAAAGAAGGCGGGTCTAAGAAAATAACATCAAACCCTTGGCTGGTCGCTTGGCTCTCCATGTCGAGCCAATCAATGACATCGACCTGTTTTAAGAGGTGCTTGGACTCATCGCAGTCATTTAGAATCAGGTTTTCTCGAGCCCACGCCAAATAGGTTTTAGACATATCCAAACTTAAACTGCTTTTAGCCCCTTGATTGGCCGCTTGAGCGGTTACGGTAGCGGTATAACAAAATAGGTTTAACAGCGTTTTACGGTGCGATTTTTTGGCCACCAGCGCACGCACGTCACGGTGATCTAAGAAAATACCGGTATCCAAATAGTCGGTAAAGTTGACCCGCAGTTTTGTACCGTGCTCAATGATAGTGTAAAACTCTCGGTTCTCTTCCAACTTTTCATACTGCGCCGTGCCACTCTGACGCTCACGAATCTTGAAGTTAATGCGCTCCACCGGCAGTTCAAACACCTGCGGCAGGACCGACAAGGCTTCGTACAAACGTCGTTTGGCTTTCGATTTATCCACGGTTTTAGGCGCCGCGTATTCGTTGACCACCAACCAGTCACCGCCCTCTTCTGTGTGATAAAAATCGACCGACAGTGAGTACTCTGGCATATCCGCATCGTAGACTCGGTAGGCATTTATCTCCTGTTTTTTGGCCCATTTACGCAGTGGCTTTAAGTTCTTTTTTAAACGGTTGGCAAACATAATCGCGCCTTCGGATTCCGCTAACTCTGGATAGGCATTCTGCACGCCTTCCGCCAGATCCGCGCCTCCTTTTATCGCAGGTTCGCGGTGAAACTCTTCGGAGACCTCAAAACGGAATAACTTACACTCCATTGGGCCGTTAAAAAAATTGTGACTGCGCTTGGCTTTAAGCCCCAGATACATTCCTAACTCGGGATTACAGGTTAAAACCGCCGCTTGCCAACCATCAAACTCATTTTTTAAGAATTTTCCCAGCGCCGTGTAGAGAAGCTTAACCTCTTCTTTTTCACCTAAGCGCTCACCATAGGGCGGATTGGTCATGACCAGGCCTGGTGACCAGTCACCCCAACGACGCCCCTGTTCGGCGGTCATCTGTTTGACCTCAATATAGTCGGCAAAACCCGCGTTTAAAATAGCCTCTTCTGCAATGTCTAAGGAGCGGTGTGACGCGTCCGAACCGATGATTTTCGGCAACTTAGCCAAACCAGTTTGCTGTCGCGACTTAGCTTCCGTGACCAAAGTGTTCCATAAAGCGGCGTCGTGACCCTTCCAAGCATTGACGATCATGCGGTCGTGTTTATGCAGACCTGGCGCACCGTCGGAAGCGATCAGAGCGGCTTCGACTAAAAAAGTCCCCGAACCACACATTGGGTCATACAAAGTTCCCCCTTGCTTGGCAATCTCCGGCCAGCCAGCACGCATTAACAGCGCGGCCGCCACGTTCTCTTTAAGCGGGGCTTTAACCTGTTCGCCATCACGATAACCACGTTGGTGCAAGCTGTAACCAATCAGATCGATACTTAAGGTCAGTTGGTTTCGATTCAGGTGACCATGCACCCGAAGATTGGGGTTGACGGTATTGACCGATGGACGTTCGTCATTTTTGTCCATAAAGTGATCGACAATGCCGTCTTTAATTTTGAGCGCACCGTAATTCGTATGCTCAATGCCCATGCCCTTACCTGAAAAAGAGACTGAAAAAGTCCCGTAGGCGTCCATGTGCTCGCTCCAGTCGATCTGAGCAACCTCGGTGGTCAAGCCTTCTTGATCTTCTAACTCAACGTCCAACACCGTTAGAAAAATACGATTCGCCAGGCGCGACCAAAGACAGGCACGATAAGTGGTTTCTAAATCGGCTTCAAACGTGACCCCTCTTGGTTGGGCTTTCACATTTTCTGCCCCCAAAACGATCAGCTCTTCACGCAATAATTCACTTAACCCACCGGCTGAGGTGGCAAAACATTTCAACATAGGTCATCCATTTTTCATTTGTATATAAGACTGCGCAATACTTTGTATAGTATCGCTGTGCAATATATAGGGGTGCAATCAAATAAGGTAGTGCAATTAAGGTAATGCAATATAAGGTAGTGGTGTAATTTGATCACTATCCTATTCAAAGCTAATTTTAAACTGTTTTATCGCCCTCTTTTACTTTGTTTATGTAGAATGTATTAAGTAGACAAATATTCATCCCACAATGCCGTTGCAATAAAAAGACATTCACCCTAAATGTTAACCGGCAAACAAATTTGAAGAGTGCGCGCGAATTTTATTGCGCCCAGAACGATTTTTGATACTCTTGAATTTTAAGACTTCCTGATTTTTGATTTTCCTAAAAAGACCTCTATAAAATGACCCATCTGTTTAAACTGATTCCAATCAACCGCTCAATCAAACACTCCGTGAATACATCGATTGTCACGGTTTTGCTCGGTGGACTTCTTATGATCTCAAGCCTGCTTCCGCTCGCAGCACACGCCAACGCTTCTCCTGAGAGCGCCGAGCCTGAGCAGACAGAACAGGCCTTTCAAGACTGGGTGACTGACTTTAAAGTCCGAGCCCATCGCGAAGGCATCTCACAGAAGACTTTAGACAACGCCTTTGCCGATGTGCATTTAAACCAAAAAGTATTGGAGCTAGACCGTCGTCAACCCGAGTTTACCAGTACATTTTTTGAATACTTTAACCGCGCGGTGTCCGACACTCGGATCGAAAACGGCATCCAGAACCTTAAAAAACACCATGCACTTTTACAGGAAGTCACTCAAAAATATGGCGTGCCCGAGCGTATTTTGGTCGCTTTCTGGGGGATGGAGACCAACTACGGCAGTTACACCGGCAATATTCCCATCATAGAATCACTGGCCACACTCTCTTACGATCCGCGCCGCACCGTGTTTTTCAGTAAACAACTTATGAATGCATTACAGATTATCCAGCTTGGTCATGTCTCTCCACAACAAATGAAAGGCTCTTGGGCTGGCGCAATGGGGCAGTGTCAGTTTATGCCTTACAACTACTTAAGATACGCGGTCGATGGTGACGGCGATGGCAAAATCAACCTGTGGGACAGTCTGCCCGACGCTCTGCATTCCGCAGGCAACTTTTTGGAGCAACTTGGCTGGCAAAAAGAGCAGAGTTGGGGACGCGAAATCCTTTTGCCTGAAGGCTTTGACTACGCGCTCGCCGACGGAAAAACCGAGCGCAGTTTAAAAGCGTGGCACGCACTGGGCATTAGACAAGCCAATGGTCACGAGCTCGCCACACAGGTTGAGATGCCAGCACGATTATTATTGGCCAGT
>CAZVPH010000047.1:4911-9225 GCA_964628125.1 uncultured Thiosulfatimonas sp.
CAATCCGCTCTTTTTATTGGATGAAATCGATAAATTGGCCAGTGATTTTCGCGGTCCGGCATTTTTGGTCTATGAAAACTTCAAGGTCATTAAACGCTGGAATAACTCCGACAAATACGCCTTGGCTGTCGGCCATTTAGCCGATCAAATCGTCGGCAAACCACCGCTGACAAAAAGCAAACCCTGGGACGATAAAGGCATGACCACCGCCGAGATGCAACAAATTCAAACGCACCTGAACACCCTTGGATTTGCCGTCGGTAAAGCCGATGGCATTGCCGGCAGTAACACCCAACGCGGTTTGCGCGACTTTCAGTTACAACAACAGTTGCCAGCCGATGGCCATCCCTCCATTAGAATGCTGAAGTTGCTAAAACAAGCGGTGGCGTCGCAATAGTTAAGTTCGGTTAAGTTCCCTTAAGATCAACTAACGCCAGCCAATATCAGCAAAAACCAACAAATGCCGTAAATTAAACTTAATACAATTTAGTCCGACTTACTCATTTGACGACCGATATGAGGTCTCTATTGAACAATTTAAATCAGTATCTGAATAGCGCTCACGTAAAAAATAGCGCAAAAAATGAAGCGGACAATTGCGCCAATCATCGCACGGTGGAACAGTCCTTGACTGACGCTTCAACAGACTCGGTTATTGAATGCCGCGAAACCTCCGAGCAACCGTCGGTTGAATCCAGTGCAGGCTTGATCCCCGCTTACCTATTTTGGAAGTTGCAAAGCCAACTGCTCAAACTCAGCCACCGCTTAAGACGTCAACAGTTTAAATCAAATGATCGAAACCGTTAGACAGAAAAGCAATTCACTAGACAAGTAAAATATAAGTAAAATATAAGTAAAATAGCAAAACAACAAACAAAAAGAGCGAATGACCAGGCCTGGTCATTCGCTCTTTTTTTTAAAGTTTTCTGACATTCAGAAACACACTTCAGAATACATTCAAAGCTCTGTTTTAGAACGCATATTCAAAAGCTGACTCGCTAAAATGGACAATAAACAGTAACCCAAAAAGTAGTAAAAACCGCTCTGTAACTGAATCTCAGTTTGTAATAGAGGTGAGGTGTTCGCGCTGGCCTTGATGGCGAGGAAAGAGATGATTAACGCCATTACAAACACATCCGCCATCGACCATTTGCTCAAGCCACCGCTAAAAGCGGCCACTTTCTGGCTCCAAGCGGCTTTGGGAACGCCGTAAGCAAGCGCTAAGAGCCCGAGTTTTAAGGCGGGAACCACAACGCTAAAAAACACAATCAGCACCGCCACTAATCGATTATCGCCCTGCCAAAGAGCTTCTGCCGTGCCCAAGATACTTTTTGCAGTATCCTGAATAACCACCGTACCGCTGACCTGAATTTGATTCAACATTTCTAAAGTCATTGGCATTAAAAAGCTTGGAACCGTGCCACTGGTGAGGATGGCCTCTTTACCCAAGATCGTCAATTCGCCTTTATCCAACGAAGTGGTAATGTGCAGGACAGGCTCCAATACGCCGGGAATGAGCAGAACGTAGGCGAGGCCTAATAGAAAAAATCCAAGTAGTTTAGAGAGAGGCATAGACGTTCTTTTTTTAAAGGTTTAAATAAATAGAGTAAAGGTTAGAGGGGAAAACGATGGATCTTTCAAACATGACGGCTCAGGCTGCTGCCCGACCGGGCGTTGCAGCTTCTGCAGTGAATGCAGTCATTCACCCATGCTATCCATCTAAGTATTAACCTAAGTATTAACCTAAGCACTAACCTAAACATTAAGCCTAAGCATTAAACCTAAGCATTAAACCTAAGCATTAACCCGATGCATTGTTTTGAATTGGACTTCGGGTTCGTCCCGACCTGTTTATTTCAGAGTGACGGCGACGGTATTATTTTGACTTTTCTAAGGCGCCGTTGACCGCTGATTTCTGCTGTCTTGGTTTGAGCCAGAGTTCGGACAAAATCAACAGGCCTGCGCCCACTGTGATCGCCATGTCGGCGACATTGAAGGTTGCATAGTGCCATGTGCCAAGATAAAAATCGACAAAGTCGGTTACCCGCCCTTCGAGAATTCGGTCGATCACATTACCAATGGCACCGCCCAACACTAGGTTGATCCCCCAAGTTTCGGTCGTCAATTTAGCCGGCAATTTTGTCAACCAAACCAACAGCACCGCGCTCATCAATCCTGCCAATCCTGCAAAAAACCAGCGTTGCCACCCCCCCATGTCTGCCAAAAAGCTAAAGGCTGCGCCGTAGTTATAGACCAGTGTCCAGTTTAAAAACGGCGTCACCGCCACCGGTTCTGCAAACGTCAGACTAGAGACCGCCCAAAACTTGGTCAGCTGATCTAAAGCAATAATCAAAACGGTGATCCAAAGTGTCTTGAGTGCCGTGGAATTTAGGGTATTTTCAGACATCGTGCTTCTACTCTTAACGTTGTATAAAAGTGTGGCAAGCTTTACCACAAGAGAGCGAGATAAAAATTGGGATGTCAATTCGGGTTTTCAATTAAAACGCCATTCAAACCTTCGAACAGAACTCTAGTCAAAACTCTTAATCAGAATCCTCGCCAAATCGCTAAAGCATTTGACCAGGCCTGGTGGAATCCAAAACCGCAACCTTAGCATTAGACATTAGCCTCGGCGGCTTTAAGCTTCAGTTTTACTTTAAACACCCGCGCTTTATTAAGCGTAGTGGCGAACTTCGCCATCACCATCGACGTTTTCAACACAGCGATTACACAACTCAGGATGCTCGGCGGTTTGGCCAACATCGGCTCTATGGTGCCAACAACGCGCGCACTTTGGCGCATCCGCAGCACCGGCGTCGATCCAAAGCCCCTGAATTTCTGACTCTATGGCCGTCGCTGATTTATCAGACAGTGGCTTCAGTGTCGCCGCCGAAGTAATCAGCACAAAACGCAACTCATCTTCAAGTTGAATCAGTTTGCTGAAAAGCTCATCGTCGCAATAGAGCGTCACTTCGGCAGTTAAAGAGCCTTTAATTACTTTATCAACACGCAGCTGTTCCAGTTGTTTTGCCACGGCTGAGCGCACGGCAATCATCTCATTCCAATATTCTGAATTCAGGGGTGTGCTCTCCTCTAGCGTCGTCAATTTGTCATACCAGGTGGCGACAAAAACCGTGGAAGCACGCTCTCCTGGCAACGCCTCCCAAAGTTCTTCTGCCGTAAAACTGAGAATTGGTGCAATCCAACGCGTCAAAGCTTCGATAATATGGTACAGCGCCGTTTGGGCAGAACGACGTGCTAAACCATCGGCTTTACAGGTGTACTGGCGATCTTTAATCACATCCAAATAAAACGCGCCCAACTCAATCGAGCAGAAATGGGTGATGTTTTGATAAATCGTGTGGAAGTTATAGCTGTCGTACGCCTCGATAATCTCCGCTTGCAACTTGGCAGCGTGCCCAATAACCCACTTATCCAGCGGCAGTAAGTCTTCGTAAGCGACCTGATCTGTGGCGGGGTTAAAGCCACTGATGTTCGCCAATAAAAAACGGGCCGTATTGCGAATGCGGCGATAGGCATCCGCTGTACGACTGATGATCTCATCGGACACGGTCATCTCGTAACGGTAGTCGGCCGCCGAAATCCACAGACGCAAAATATCCGCTCCCAACGTGTTCGAGATCTTTTGTGGTGCGACCACATTGCCTCTGGACTTAGACATTTTTTTACCATCTTTATCAACGGTAAAGCCGTGCGTCAACACCTGTTTATAGGGCGCTTTACCGTCCAAGGCTAAAGAGGACAAGAGCGATGACTGGAACCAGCCGCGGTGTTGGTCTGAGCCTTCCAAATAGAGATCGGCGGGCACCGACAACTCTTCGCGCTGTTTTAGTACCGTGTAGTGTGAGATTCCGGAGTCGAACCAAACGTCTAAAATATCGGTCACTTGCTCGTACTCTTCGGCTTCTGCCCCCAACATCGCGACCATATCCAAATCATACCAAGCATCAATTGAGTTGATTTCGACCAACTGAGCCACCTCTTCCATCAACTCAACGGTACGCGGATGCATCTCACCCGTCACTTTGTGCACGAAAATGGTGATAGGCACGCCCCAGAAACGCTGGCGTGAAATACACCAATCGGGTCGTCCTTCAATCATGCCTTCAATGCGGTTTTGACCCCACTCAGGAATCCATTGAACTTTTTTAATTTCAGCCAACGCTAAATCACTTAAACCGCCTTCGGTCATGCTGATAAACCATTGTGGCGTGGTGCGAAAAATCAACGGCGTTTTCGTCCGCCAGCAATGAGGATAACTGTGCTCGATGACCACCAGATTCAGTAACGCCT
>CAZVPH010000048.1:0-9049 GCA_964628125.1 uncultured Thiosulfatimonas sp.
CGTGCAACCATGCATTTTTTGGCACGGCCCCTAACACCAAAGCTGATTGAGCATTCCGTTGTAATATCAACTCTTCAAACAACAACAGCGAGGAAAACGACCAGGCCTGCTCATTTTGGGCGATTAAATCCTTGGCTTCATCGCGCCAAACTAAGGTGTCGGAAGGCTCGATGCCGACAATGTAATCAGCTGCAGTTACTGATTGCAACTGTGCCTGTATCTTTTGCAGTGCCTGCTTCGCTTCAGAAAGCAGACCCTGACTCAATAGAGCGCGCGGAGAGTGTTCTAAAAAAATAGGTTTTACATTCAATCCCAACAGGGCTAAAGCACGTATCACTGCCTGTCCAATTTTAGGCTCTTGGTATTGGGCATACAAGTCAACAAGAATCCATACCGTCGGCTTGCTCACATCAAAACTCACTTGTTTTACGTGGTTTTTCCACCATTTTCTTAATGATTGTGGCTGCAACTTTGGCAAAACACGGCGTGTGTCTACGCCCATCATTCGTTTAAGCCATGCCCGGTTTTGAACCCAGTTATAGGGACCCGGCAACCAAGCACCCAGTTTCATTAAAGGGCCATAAAACTTAATCGACAATCGACTGACGGAAAACGCATTCACTTGATAGAGCACCTCGGATTTTAGTCGAGCCATATCCACACTCGCGGGACACTCCGATTTGCACGCTTTACAGCCTAAGCACAAAGACAGCGCCTGCTGAAGTTCGTCTTTTTTTAACGCCTCCAACGGATTAGGTTCCGTCAACGCATAGCGCAACAAGTTACTTCGCCCCCGGGTGGAATAATGCTCTTCTCGAGTGGCTTGATAAGAAGGACACATGGTACCGTTTCCAGCGGATTTTCGGCAAACTCCCGCGCCATTACACTTTTCAACCGCGTCCATAAGTGACAAGTCCCCACTCCAGTCATAACCGGGTGTTAGCAGTTTCTTTGGTTGACGGTCGGCGCGAAGCTGGGTTGTGATCGACATATCGCCAATAATCACACCGGGGTTAAAGAGGTTTTCGGGGTCAAAACTGTTTTTTAGTCGCACTAAACAGTTGTAAACACGCTCCCCCACCTGCTCTTTGATATAGGGTGCGCGAATACGACCATCGCCATGTTCGCCGGAAATGGCGCCACGGTATTTTTTAACCAGCTGGGCGCTGCGTTGCGCCACAGTTTCAAAATAACGTTTGCCCTCTGTCGTGGCCAAATCAATCTCAGGTCGCACATGGATCAGCCCAACCGACGCATGTCCATAATAGACACAGCCAATACCCAGTTCGGCCATTAACGCTTGGGTGTCTTGATAAAACTCTGGCAAATGCTTCACCGGCACGGCCGCATCTTCAATCACCGCAATCGCTTTTTGTCGGGTTGGTTTGCCCATCAAAAGCCCCAAACCTGCTTTACGCAGAGCCCAAACTTTTGCACTCTCTTCGGGTGGAATAATCGGACAAGCGTAAGCGCCGTGTTGCAGCATCCAGGCCTGGTCTGTTTTTAAACGACGTTGCAGGTTGTCGGCATCATCATCAAACAACTCAACCACCAAAATCGCCGCGGGCTCTTGTTCGACCCAGAAACGATTTTCGGTCTGCGCACGGTTGTTTTTGGTGCCATCCAAAGTGGCTTTATCAATCAGCTCAACTGCGGCAGGCTTAAACGGCAAGTAATTCAGCACGATTTGCATGGCGGTGTAGATCGAATCGAAATGCGCACAGAACAATTGACGCTGTTTAGGCAGGTCGACCAAATTCAATGTCGCTTGCGTGATCACTCCCAAAGTACCTTCACTGCCACAGATCAACGGTGTGAGGTTAAAAGGTTTGCCTTCGGGATTAAAAGGTTGATGGCTAGAATACAGAACATCCAGTGCATACCCGGTGGTGCGGCGCACGATGGAGGGGTCGGGAAAGTGATCGACAATCTCTTGGCCATTCGTTTCGAGCAGCTCGATCACCGTTCGATAAATCTCACCTTCTAGAGTCTGCAAGGCGCATTTTTCGTGTAGTTGTTCTGGTGTTAAGTCATGAAATCGGACCAGAGAACCGTCCGCCAGAATGACTTCTACCGACTTCACATGGTCGCGTGTCGTCCCGTAGTAAACCGAGTAGGAGCCGCAGGAGTTATTGCCAATCATGCCGCCAATCATGGCACTGGTCGACGTGGAGGTATCGGGTGCAAAACGCAAGCCATCGGCTTTCAAAAAATTATTTAAATCATCTTGAATGACGCCAGGCTGAACATCGACCTCTTTTTGCGCTGGACGGTAGTCTAAGATTTGAGTTAAATGTTTAGAAACATCAATCACCACCCCTGATCCGATGGCTTGACCGCCTAAGGAAGTTCCTCCAGCACGCATGGTAATGGCTTGCTTTTCTTGCAGAGCTAATTGAATGCGTCGCTGCAAAGCTTCAATGTCTTTTGGATACAGAAACGCTTGTGGAAAAATCTCAAATACGGACGCATCGGTTGAAATCATGGGATAGCCTTAGAATGACGGAGAAAAATAACAAGAAAAGAACTGAAAAAGCTGCTTACCTTAAATGGGCTCTAAATGAGTTTTCTTAGGCTGTTATAAGATATTACAGGAAGTTTTAAGTGGTTTTTTTTAAGTGGCTTATCAAAATTTACAAGAATTTGTAAAGAGTGTGTACAGGCGCTCAATCTCTCAATTGAGCCGACACTGACCAAAACGTTGCTTAAAAAATTGCACGCGTTTATTCCAGCGCGCGTGTTCGAATGGTGCCTTCGATCGCTTGCAACTCTTCTAAACCGGCGTCACTGTCATCCGAATTAATGTCTATCACCACATAACCAATGGCCGCATTGGTTTGTAGATATTGTGCCGCCACGTTAATGCCTCTGTCGGCAAACGCTTCGTTAATTTTGGTCATAATACCCGGTTGGTTCTTATGGATGTGCAGTAAGCGCGCTCGGCCTTTGTGTTCGGGCAGTGAAACTTCTGGAAAGTTTTTCGCCGACAAGGTGGTTCCCGTTTCTGCGTAGCGCACTAATTTAGCGGCCACTTCTTGCCCAATATTTTCTTGAGCTTCTTGGGTACTGCCGCCAATATGTGGCGTCAAGATAACATTGTCCAATCCCCTTAACGGCGAGAAAAACTCCTCTTTATTGGACTGGGGTTCCTCTGGAAAAACATCAACCGCAGCACCAAAGAGGTGGCCAGATTTAATCGCCTCGGCCAACGCATCAATATCTGTGACCGAGCCTCGTGCGGCGTTAATGAAGATGGCGCCTTTTTTCATTAAAGCAAACTGCTCCGCGCCGATCATGCTTTGAGTTTCTTCGGTTTCAGGAACATGCAATGACACAATATCAGAGCTTCGCAGCAACTCCTCTAAAGTTCTAACCTGTGTCGCGTTGCTCAATGGCAGCTTGCTTTCAATATCGTAGAACTTAACATTCATCCCCATATTTTCTGCCATGATGCTCAGCTGAATACCAATGTGACCATAACCGACGATGCCCAGCGTTTTACCACGCGCCTCAACCGATCCCGCTGCCGATTTATCCCACTCGCCGCGATGCACTTTAGCGTTTTTGGCCGGCACATCTCTTAGCAGTAATAAAATTTCACCTAACACCAGTTCTGCTACCGAGCGCGTATTGGAAAAAGGCGCATTAAACACCGGAATTCCTTGTCGTTGCGCGGCCTTTAAGTCAACCTGGTTGGTGCCGATGCAAAAACAGCCCACCGCAACAAGTTTTTTGGCCGCTTTAAAAACCTCTTCCGTTAACTGAGTACGTGAACGAATGCCAATAAAGTGCACATCGGCAATTTTCTCTTTTAAGTCCTGATCCGCAAGCGAGCCTGCAATATATTCAATATTGTCGTAGCCGTTCTCCTTAAAAACATCTACCGCAGTTTGGTGCAGTCCTTCAAGCAGTAAAATCTTAACATTTTCCTTAACAAGTCGATTGTCGTTCATGAGGACCCCATTAGCTTAGCTACTTTAACGATGAAACAGAGAATGATTATAAAGGATTCGTGGCAACCTTTTGAATGAACTTAAAAATTGGGGAGTCACCCTGGTGCTTTCTAACCGAACAGTTCTTGAAAGGATAACAAAACAGTCTGCTCTTCAGACAGGGTTAATATCCAAAATGACCAGGCCTGGTCAAACTTTACTTCTCAACCACAATCCGTACCAGTCGTCGGTTATTTTGTGGTGTGTTTTCAATCACTGTAAACCCCACGCCTTTTAACATGTAAATAATATCCTCGGCGTGATAGCGATTGTGTTCTAGAAAGTGCTCAAACACCCCTTCAATCTCCTCTCGCTCTACCTCGGTTGCGAACAGTTTATTGTCGGGGAACTTATGTTCCAGGTATTCGGCCAACGGCTGGCGTACGAGATCAATAATGCAGAAACGCCCGCCGGGTTTTAGCCATTTATAGACCGATTTAAACAAATTGATCGGCTGTGGCAACTCGTGCACCAACATATTCGCCATGGCGGCGGCGACTCGGCCCTCTTCAATTGTGACCTGTGGTTCGTTCAGATCGGCTTTAATCATGCGCCCATTGTCTGGCAAGGCTTCTTGTGCGACCAACATGTAATCCGCCGCATCAACACCTATCACCGAGTTTTCTGGATAACGGGTTGCTAAATCTCTGACGAATTTTCCCGTACCGGCTCCCAAATCTAATAGGCGATCATTTTCACGAAGAACACTGCCCATCTGTGCATCCCAAAAACGCCAAAAATCGGCATCGTGACGACGTTCATAGGTTTGTGTAATCATCTGGCGCGCATGCTCACCGTCTCCACCATGGTGCTTTAAAATTTGCTTCTGTGTCTTTTCCATTGTGATTTGCTCCTGTTTGAACGCCAAACGGCTCAGCGTTTGCTGCCATATTTTGAGTTTTGGATTGATTTTTGAGTTATGGATTTGATCCTATTTTGGATTTCATTCTAATCTATTATTTTTTATGGAACCATCCTTGTGACCCATAAAACGCAATTTATCGGCCTTCATTCAATCGTTTAAATGGCATTAATTTAACTCGACCCACTGATCCACATAACTGAAATAGAGTACCCATTTTTGCGGACGGTTTTCCAACTCGCTAAAAAGCCGGCCGTAGCGCTCCAGCTGAGGACGATAAAGTTCGACCTGTTGTTGGATAAACGTTTCTAAGGCGCTGCTATCTTCTTTTTTTCCTGCATAAAAGCTGGTTTTATAGTCGATGATCCACCGCACCCCCTCTTCGTCGACAAAGGTTCGGTCGATGATGTGATGATTCACACTCCCCGCGTCAAGTGAGGTCAACGGTTGCTCTGTGCGGGAGTGTGCAAACTGATGGCCCAACGACCAACGCAATTTGGGGTGATGGACCGCCTGAGTCAACGAGTGTTGACAGCGTCGAACCGCCTCTTGTAATTCGTCGCCTTTTAAACCTTGTTGGCCTAACCAGTGTTGGAAAAAAGGCAGGCGTTGTGTGATTCGTTCGACATCCCAACGCTCAATGCCCTCATCCACCACCTGCTCCAACACCGCGTGCACCAAATTACCGACCGAGGTATTGAGTAACGCTTGGCTTGGATCGAATAGAGGTTCGTCGAATAGAGATATGTCTGATGTTGACGCCTTGCTTTTAGCGTTTGTCTGTTGCGGGTTGGAAAATTTATTGCCGGCATGATTTAATTCATCTTGACTCAACGCCTCATCGCTCTCGTCTCGCGAGCTTTCAGCGTCCGCCTGGAACCCGTCTTGTGGTTGAAACAGCGTGCTGAACCCTTGTCTTAAGTGCGGTAAACGACTGACCATCGGCCAGGCCGGTGCGGATTGTCGACGGTCTAATTCGACAAATTCATGCGTCTGCAGTTGTTTTAAAAATTCATGCTGAACGCAAGGCCACAAAGCTTCCAACATACTGCCTCGCAGCGGAAAAAGCATCGCTTCGGCACCTTCTATATCTTCAGGTTCCTGAGCGCTGATCTGCCCAAACAGATAGAGTTTTTGTTTAGCGCGGGTGGCGGCGACATAAAGCAGCCGACCAAGTTCATAACTTTGTTTCTCTTGCTCAAAACGTTTGAGCAGTTGGCTTAGCTTGGAAGTGGCTTGACCTTTTTGCGTGATCGGCGCAATCACTAACTTTTCTGTGTCGCCCTGCGCTTCAGATGTCTCGTCTGAAACAAACTGAAACCACGACACTAGCTCGGTATCGTCCCCACGAGGTCTGCGCCCCAGGCCTGGCAGAATCACGGTGTCAAATTCCAAGCCTTTCGATTTGTGCATGGTCATCAACTCAACTCGCTGACTCTCAGGCGTGCTGTCGGCTCGTGCAAACAGCGCGTCCATTAGTGTGTCGAGTTTCTGAAAGTCCAGCACTTCTTGATCGAATTCGGCCAAGGTATGCCAAAACACTTCGACATTCTCCAGCGCCAAAGCCGACTCAACGGTCTGTGGACCGTCCAGTTGAAGCCAACACTCGCGCACCAAGGTTGAGAAAGGCAGACTGCCTAAACGTGTTAAGGTTTTTTGCAGAATGGGAAGCACTCCCAGCAAACGCTGTTGCCCCTCTTCTGACACCGCCTTTTCAGCGAGTATTTCCAGAAGTGACCAGGCCTGGTGACTTTTTTTGTCTGTTTCTGCTTTCTCTAGCGCTGAAATAGGCAGGGTTAAACAGGCCCAAACGGAGTGATTTTGCCAGTGGCCCATAATCGCAAACAGGTCATTCAACGACAGGCCAACCAGAGGGGAGCGCAACAGCGCAATCCAGCCTGCTCGGTCTGACAAGTGCAATAGAGCCCGACTTAACGCCAAGCCATCTTGCACCTCTTGGCGCTCTTTTAATGCCTCAAGGTCCACCGCTCTAAACCCGATGCCGGCTTGTTTTAAAAGCCGCGCAATGCCCATTAAGCTGGAGCGGGTTCGCCCCAAGAGGGCGATGCTTTTGTCTTGGTTCTGAGCAGCCGAACCATCAATCTCATCAACCCCATCAGACTCAGCCGATTCATCCCACTCCGCCAGTCGCTGTTGAATTAAAGCGACGATCGTTTCGGCCTCCGCTTCGTGTGAACGATTGATCGCCCAAGAGCCGTGCACCGCCGGACTGTTATCGGTGGAGTAAGCGACCGAATCGCTGTATTTTACGGCCCCCTTTTCAATGGCATTTTCAGTGGGCAAAACTTTGCTGAAATTGCGATTGACCCAATCAACCACGCCTTGACTGGAGCGAAAGTTGACGCTGAGATTCAGTGGCGTCAAGCGAACATCGCCCACACGACCTTGCCACACCTTAAGAAAGTTGCCCACTTCGGCTTCACGAAAACGGTAGATCGATTGCATCGGGTCGCCCACAATAAACAACGTGCGGCCGTCCCCCACCTGCCACCCCATAATCAATTTACGCAGCAGTGAAAACTGCTCGCTGCTGGTGTCTTGAAACTCATCCACCAGAAGATGTTTAACTTGATAGTCGAGCTGCTGTGCCAAATCGGTCGGCGCTAACTCATCGCCCAAGGCTTGGCTTGCCGCTTGTGCGACCTCGATGAAATCGGCTTGACCGCTGGATTGAAACACCACTTTTAGATACGCTGATGAGACTCTTAACAGCTGAATCAACCACTGCAAATCCAACCACTGATCGTCACTGTAATGAGGCTCTGGCAGCTCTTTTAAAATCGCCAGCGCCTCCAGCACCGCGTCGGAATGAACGTTTTCGCGCAAACCGGCCAACAGGTTTAGCATTTGGTCTTTATGCGCTTTTGCTTCGCCTTTGCCCGCTGGAAAACCATTGTTTTTAGTCACCGTTTTACGAATGCCTTTAGAATCCTTGGTCAACAACCAGTCGGCTAAAACCTGCCAGGCCTGTAGGTCAACCACTGAATCAGCCAAAGGCCAAGCACCGCACAGAACCTCTAAAGCCGGCTGATCGTGTTGCACCGCAAAGTTCGCCAGTTCGCACGCCTCTTCCAACAGAGGACGAACGTGACTTAGAGTTGCCACTTGCCGTTGCAGCTCTTTGCTGACAATGCTCTCCAACGCGCTCTCTAAATGGACGCGGGAGTCGTCACCGTCCAGTCGCAACAAATTGCCCATCCACTGATCGCGTTTTTTTAACATGCTGACCAGCAGGTTTTCTGCACGATTAAAACGGCCGTTGACCAAGCCTAGCAACCGTGCAACCGCGGCTTCTAGCGCGGGAGTTTTCAAGGTTAAGTGCACCGCTTCTCGATAGGATTCGTCCACTTGATGCGAAATCTGTGACGGCGCCCCCATTTTAGAAAGCAGGGGCATTTGACCCACTAAGTAACTGTTTAAACCGTCGATGGTTTTGATGCGTAATCGGTTGGGGTTTTGCAACAATGACCAGGCCTGGTCATTGTTTTGTTGCAGAGCTTTTTGGGCCAAACGCCAGGTATTAAAGTCGTTTAAAGAGGCGTTTTCCGGCAGTTCGGTCAGTAAGCCCATTTTTAAAGCACCCAGAATTCGGTCCCGCATTTCGGCGGCAGCTTTTTTGGTGAACGTCATTGCCACAATCTGCTCGGGTTGCTCGACCTGCGACAAGAGCGCTAAAAACCGTTGTGTTAAAAGTGCTGTTTTACCCGAGCCAGCCGGGGCTTGCACAATAAACGAGTGGAATGGATTGATCGCAGCAAAACGCGCCTCGCCATCAATCAAATCGCTGTCCTGTTGCACCCCAAACAATTCGCCAACGCTGGGAAAACCCACTGTTTGAGCAGATGAAGGTTCGTTCGCTTCTGGGTCAACAAAGTCAGAATTCACACGAGCAGAGTCAGAAAATTCGGACTCTGCAAATGGATCCAACGGGGTTTTGGTCGCGTTATTTAACATCTTCAATCCTCCTCACGCAGTGTGAATTCACTCGGCAGATCGTCCGAATAACCGTCATCGTCTTGCAACGCTTCTTGCCGTTGCTGTTGTTTCATTTCGGGCAGGCGCAGTGCCAACAGACAATGAGCGTATTGAATATCGGTCTCTTTATCGAATGCCATCTGGGCACCTCCCAGTTGAATGTCACTTGCCAAATCAGAGACCTGCTGTCTTAGGTGGC
>CAZVPH010000049.1:0-9008 GCA_964628125.1 uncultured Thiosulfatimonas sp.
CTCACGTAACAAATCATTACCTTCACGAGTACGTTCACCAACGCCGGCAAATACTGAATAACCAGCATGTTCCATTGCGATGTTACGAATCAGTTCCATCATGTTTACAGTTTTACCAACACCGGCACCACCAAACAGACCAACTTTACCACCCTTAGCGAATGGACAGATTAAGTCGATGACTTTAACACCCGTCTCTAGCAACTCGTTTGATGCAGAAAGCTCATCAAACGCGGGGGCTGGACGGTGAATTTTCATCTTAATGTCAGACTCAACCGGACCCGCATTATCAATTGCGTTACCCAGAACGTCGAAAATACGACCTAGTGTTGCTTTACCAACAGGAACTTCAATCGCTGTTCCTGTGTTCGTAACAACCATACCGCGTTTTAAACCGTCTGATGAACCCATTGCGATTGTACGCACTTTGCCATCACCGATTTGTTGTTGAACTTCTAGAGTTAAGCCAACTCCGTCAACAATTAACGCGTCATAGATATTCGGTAAATCAGCACCTTTAAACTCGACGTCTATTACAGCGCCGATAATTTGTACTATTTTTCCACTCATAATCTTTAACCTTTTATTGAAACATTCAAACGTTAAACCGCTGCTGAACCTGCAACAATTTCTGAAATTTCAGCAGTGATCGCCGCTTGACGTGCCTTGTTATAAGACAACTTCAAATCGTTGATCATATCACCAGCGTTGTCTGTCGCAGACTTCATTGCCACCATACGAGCACCTTGCTCACAGGAGGCATTTTCTACGACAGCACCAAACACAGTGGCTTCAATATAACGACGCATTAATAAATTTAATGCCGTAGGCGCATCGGGTTCATACAAATAATCCCAATGAGTATCGTTACTGTTTTCTTCAGCTTGCAAAGGCACTAGCATTTGTACAGTTGGCTTCTGGGTCATTGTATTCACGAATTCATTAGACGCTAAATACACTTCATCAATTTCGCCATCGTCAAACTTATCTAAGACGACTTTAATTGTACCTACTAGGTCCTCAATGTGCGGAGTGTCTCCTAAGTCAGAAACCGTCGCAACAATCTGCCCACCGTGTGAACGGAAGAAAGTCTGTGCTTTGTTTCCAACTAAGGCAAATTCAACCTCGACACCTTGCTCTTTCCAAGCCTTAAGCTTAGGAAGAATAGCACGGAATAAGTTTGAGTTTAAACCACCACAAAGTCCTCGATCAGAAGAGATAACGATTAGACCAATACGCTTGACGCTGGCACGAACCTGGGTATAAGGATGCTTATACTCAGGGTGTGCACCCGCGACATGACTAATGACTCTCTTCACTTTTTCGACGTATGGTTTTGTCGCTTCCATGCGGGCTTGCGCCTTACGCATTTTAGACGCCGCAACCATTTCCATGGCTTTAGTGATCTTTTTGGTATTTGTTACGGAGCCAATTTTGGCTCGTATTTCTTTACTACCGCCTGCCATGGCTTACTCCTTAATTAGTAAACGCCGTTAGCTTTGAATGACTCAACGCACGCCTTAACGGCTGCGACGATATCGCCATTCCAGTCACCCTTCTCATTGATTAGGGCAGCTAAGTCAGCATTTGCAGAATTCAAGTGAGAATGTAGAGCTGCTTCAAAGTCTAATAACTTATTCACTTCTACATCATCTAAGTACCCTTCGTTTGCAGAGTACAAAGAAATAGCCATCTCAGCAATCGTCAAAGGTGAATATTGCTTCTGTTTCATCAACTCAGTGACGCGCTTACCACGCTCCAACTGTGCTTTTGTTGCAGAATCAAGATCCGATGCAAACTGAGCAAAGGCCGCTAATTCTCGGTACTGTGCTAAGTCTAGACGGATACCACCACCTAACTTCTTGATTGCTTTAGTTTGCGCAGCACCACCAACACGTGATACTGACAAACCAGCGTTCACCGCAGGACGGATACCTTGAGAGAATAGACCAGTTTCAAGGAAGATCTGACCATCTGTAATCGAAATTACGTTGGTTGCGATAAAAGCGGATACGTCACCGGCTTGAGTTTCGATAATCGGCAGAGCCGTCAAAGAACCTGTTTTGCCTTTTACTTCACCATTTGTGAACTTCTCAACATAGTCTGCACTCACACGAGCAGCACGCTCAAGTAGACGAGAGTGTAGATAGAAGATGTCACCAGGGAATGCTTCACGACCTGGTGGGCGACGAAGTAGTAATGAGATCTGACGGTATGACTGTGCTTGCTTGGTTAAGTCATCATAGATGATCAACGCATCTTGGCCACGGTCACGGTAGTACTCACCCATCGCACAACCTGCAAATGCAGCTAAGTACTGAAGAGCGGCTGGGTCAGAAGCGTTTGCAGCAACAATAACGGTGTTATCCATTGCGCCATACTCTTCCAGTTTACGCGCTACGTTTGCAACAGTAGAGGCTTTCTGCCCCATTGCAACGTAAATACACTTAACACCGGTATTCTTTTGAGAAATGATCGCATCAATAGCAATCGCTGTCTTACCAGTTTGACGGTCACCGATAATCAATTCACGCTGGCCACGGCCTACTGGAATCATAGAATCGATTGACTTAATCCCTGTCATCATTGGCTCGTCAACGGATTGACGGTCAATAACACCTGGCGCAATGCGCTCGATAGGCGATGTCAGTTTTGTGTCAATAGGGCCTTTACCATCGATAGGACGACCTAATGCGTCAACAACACGACCGTTTAACTCAGGGCCTACTGGTACTTCTAATATGCGACCTGTACAAGTGACTTTGTCACCTTCAGAAATGTGCTCATATTCACCAAGTACAACAACACCAACCGAATCTGTCTCTAAGTTAAGAGCCATACCGAATGTGTTCTCGTCGAACTGAACCATTTCACCGTACATTATGTCTGAAACACCGTGAACAAGAGCGATACCGTCAGCGATGCTAACGACAGTCCCTTCACTGCCAGACTCAGCTGCACCCTCAAATCCGCTGATGCGGTCTTTGATTAGGTTGCTGATTTCAGAGGCATTCAATTTCATGTTTGTTCCTCTCCATTATTGGGCGATTGCTGCGCCAAGTTTGTTAAGTTGTGCAAGTGCTGAACCATCAATGGCCCAGTCGCCTACTTTAATCTTAATGCCACCTACCAATGAAGCATCTTCTTCATAGGTGATTTCTACGTCGGCGTCAAACTTAGCATTTAAAGCAGCACTTAATTTTTTCTGCTGCTCGACCGTTGTTTTACGCGCTGAAATAACAGTCGCTCGAACACGCTTTTCAACGTCTGCTTTTAAGGATTCAAATACCTCAGAAACAGCCGATAAAGCGGCCAAACGTTTGTTAGCAGCCATAGTATTAAGAAGATTTTTGCCTTCTGCTGTCAGATTAGAGCCCATCACATCTGTAAATACTGAAACGATATTATCCGCTGAGTATGCTGGGTTTTTAATCATAGCCTGCATAGCACCATCTTGAGAGATAGTGGCTAAGTTGGCTAACTCATCTGACCACACAGCTAAGTTTTTGGCTTCCGAAGAGAGCGCAAAAACGGCTTCTGCGTAGGGTCGTGCAATTGTCATTAATTGTGCCATAGAGTCTTCCTTAGATTGATTTAATCAAGGTTTCAAGCATGTCATTATGCGCTGCAGCGTCGATCTCTTTTCCAAGAATTTTCTCTGCACCGGATATTGCGATTGAAGAAACTTCTTTACGAAGGCCTTCACGCGCACGACTTACTTCCTGCTCTATTTCGGCTTGGGCTGAAGCTTTAATACGGTCTGCTTCTTCTGTCGCTTTTACTTTCGCATCTTCTACGATTTCAGAGCCACGCTTTTCAGCTAGACCTAATATATTTTGAGCTTGAATCTTAGCGTCTTTAAGCAAGTCTTTTGCTTTCTGTTCTGCTAAATCAAGTTCATGCTTACCTTTCTCTGCAGCTGAAAGGCCGTCAGCGATCTTCTTCTGACGGTCTTCCATTAGCTTAGATAGTGGGCCCCACAGTACTTTATTCACCAGCCAGATTAGGATCATAAATGCGATCATCTGGATGAGAAGTGTTGCGTTAATACTCACAGTGGTTACCTCGCCAATTCGTTAGTTAATTATACTCAATTCACAGTCGGTGAGATTAAGCAGCAACTGTTGCAAAATACGCAGTCAATGCACCAACGAACGGGTTAGCAAATAGGAACCACATTGCGAACGCTAGGATGATGAACGGGAAAGATTCCATCAAACCAGCAAAGATGAACATGTTAGTCATCAATGCAGGACGCATTTCAGGCTGACGTGCAATCCCTTCAAGAGTTTTAGAACAGATAAGACCCCAACCAATCGCTGAGCCCATGCCAGCAGCAGCCAAAATCACACCTACACCAATAGCGGTTGCGGCGTAGATATCAGTAATCATTTGTGCAGTTACTTCCATCGATTTTCTCCAAAGTTTAAAGTTAAAAAAACATAGTTAATAAAAAGCTTTTTACCTAAGTAATGAAACTAAAGTAGGTGCGCTTAAACCCTTTTGGTGACCTTGGATTTGAAAAAAAAATCCGCAGTCGCCTATTCCGTTATCGCTTAACTTGCAGCTTATTCACCTTTGTCGTGAGCCATTGCAAGATAAACAATAGTGAGCACCATAAAGATAAAGGCTTGAAGGGTGATGATCAACAAGTGAAATATCAACCAAGCAAGATCCAGAATTACCTGTAGTGGTGCCCAGAATAGAGCAGCGGCACCCACTGCTAAAGTTCCACCGATCAAAGCGATCAATAGGAATACGAGTTCCCCGGCGAACATGTTTCCGAACAGTCGCAGAGCAAGAGAAAGTGGTTTAGCGATCTCTTCAATGAATGTCATGACGATATTCATCGGGATAAAGAATTTTCCGAAAGGGTGGAATAGGAACATCTTAGTAAAGCCCCAAACACCTTTTACTTTAATGCTGTAGAAAATGATCAATACAAAAACCGTTAAAGACATTGCGAGCGTTGTATTTAAGTCAGCTGTCGGAACAATCTTCAAAGCGGCGCTTGAATCACCTGTGATAAGCTGAAACATATATGGGAACAGATCCACAGGGATTAAGTCCATGAAGTTCATTAACCAGACCCACAAAAAGATAGTCAAAGCTAAAGGTGCAATCAGAGGGTTATGCCCTGGAAAAGTATCCCTAACGTTTGTCTGAACAAACCCTAGAATAGATTCTACAAAGTTTTGAAAACCACCCGGTTCACCAGTGGTCAGATTACGACCTAAGCGCATAGAGGTGATGACAATCAGTGCGCCTAGCATGACGCTCACGACAATGGTGTCTAAGTGAAAGGTCCAAAAACCTTCACCAACAGTATTATTAGCCAAGTGATGTTGAATATACTCGACAGTTCCCAACTTTTCAGCACTCAATGGACTACTCCTTAATCAGTCAAACGTCTTTTACCCTTCAAATTGAAAAGCTGTCCGAGTTGCATTAGCACGAAGGTTAATACCACTGGGAAAGCTTGACTCGTATCGAGGAAAGACAGCCCTAAAACAAATAACACAGCCAGTAGAATAAATCTAATCACTGCACTCATATATAAAATTAGTATGCCGGCTTTTGGGTCTTCTTCTGCGCGTGCATTGGCTTTACTAAATGTAAAACTCAACATCAATACGTTCATGATCCCTATAAAAAAACCGTAGCCAGCGCCCATGGCCTGACCTTGAGTTGCATAGACTGCAACCGCTATTAATCCGATGATCCCCTGAATCTTAAATGCTTTATCAAGATTTTTAATCATCTTCACTCTTCTTATCTTCCGGCGGAGGATCTAGTCGCCTGGTTAACTGATGGACTTTCTGTGCACCACCAATAAACCCTAAAACTGCGCAGCTTAAGAAGAAAATCGGTGTGGTATCAAATAGATAATCCAGCACATAACCCACAATAAACCCTGAAATGACCATCGATGTAAAAATCGACCCAGCACTAATTAGTAAATAATTCGCGGCAGCACCCGGTGGCTTCGAGTGCGGTGGATTCGATTTGGGCTTATTAAACTCAGTCATACGATGGCAAACCCCGCTAATGATACTTTCTAGTCACTGTAAGTTCAAGCTATAGTCACATTAAGTTCAGTCTAAATGGGCGCTCATGATAATGGGTTATGGAGGTAAAAGCCAGTCTAATCATTGGTTTTTTCTAGCTTTCCTTGAATGATGGACGCTCATAACAATATAGTGTGATTGAACCGATAAACCAACACTACATATTCCATCGGAACCTCATCCGTAGACAATGCCATGGAAACACTTATCTTCTGCCTAAAACTAAAACAGACTTAAGAGTCGATTCAACTCATCCATATCTTGGTAACTGATCTCTATTTTTCCACGACCATTTTCGCGATGATTGATCTTAACCGAGGCCGAAAGCCTGTCCGCCAAGGCTTGCTCTCTTAGCTGTACCTCTTCAAAGCCGGGTATCGCCTTTTTCTTGGCGTTTACAATTAATTTTTTGGGGATTAAAAACTGCTGCGCCGCTTCTTCGATTTCGCGGACTGACCACCCTCTATCAACTGTTTTTTGCACCAGCTCTTTTTGAACGGTTTCTGGCAGACTAATAATCGCTCTGGCGTGCCCCATGCTGATAAGCCCGTCATGCAGGTTATTTTGAATCCCTTGAGGCAACTTCAACAATCTCAACAAGTTAGATACAGAGGCACGTGAACGCCCTACTGCGTCGGCGACCGACTGCTGCGTGAGGTCAAACTCCTTTAATAGGCGCTTAAGACCAATGGCGGTCTCTATCGGATTAAGGTCTTCACGCTGGATATTTTCAATCAATGCCATCGCGAGGGTTGCCTGACTGTCCACTTGACGAATAACGACGGGCACCTTATCTAAACCGGCTAATTTTGAAGCACGCCAGCGCCGCTCACCGGCAATAATTTCGTATTTATCTGCACCGATTGGACGCACAATAATAGGTTGCACAACCCCTTGAGCCTTAATCGAATCCGCTAACTCTTGCAGTGATTCGTCGTTGAACTGTTGCCTTGGTTGATATTGGCCAGGTTGAAGCTGTGAAAGCTCAACTTTTTCAATGCGTAAATCTGCACCGCTGCTGTCAACCTTCTGCTTTGCACCAATCATAGCGTGAATCCCAAGCTTTCCCATTCCTGAACGTTTCTTAGCCACCTGAATCCTACCTCTTTACCGTCTATGTTCTGTCTTACAACTGTGTTTTACGAGCCAGTTCATTGGCCAGCGCCAAATAGGCAATGGCGCCATTGGAGGCTACATCGTAATCTAAAATTGACTCCCCATGACTGGGCGCCTCCGCTAAGCGTACATTGCGCGGCACAATGGTTTGCAAGACCTTCATTCCAAAGTGCGCAACCAATTGGTTGGAGACATCGTTCGCTAAATTATTGCGCCGATCGTGCATGGTTCTAAGCAAGCCGTCAATATGTAAATCTGGGTTTAATTCATCTTGAATAATTGCGATTGTACTCATTAAGGAAGACAAACCCTCCAACGCAAAAAACTCACACTGCACAGGGACAACAATGCCGTCTGCGGCGGTTAAGGCGTTTAACGTCAGCATGTTCAGTGTCGGTGGGCAGTCAATAATAATGGCATCATACTGTTCGCGCACTTTTCTTAACGCTTTACGTAAGCGCTTAGGCCCCATGCCCTCTTCCAGTAAAACCACCTCTGCCGCGGTTAAATCACTGTTGGCAGGCAATAAGTCGATGCCGGTTTGCTCAACATGAATAATCGCGGCTTTGGTTTTACATTCACCAACCAAGACTTCGAAAACGGATGCGTTTAACTGATCCTTATCAACCCCTACGGAAACGGTTGCGTTACCTTGAGGATCTAGATCAATCAGCAACACTTTTTTACCCAAGCGCGCCAAAGCCGCCGCTAGGTTTACGCTGGAGGTCGTCTTCCCTACGCCACCTTTTTGGTTGGCAATTGCAATCACTCTTCCCACGTAATGTCCTTAATTGTTGCTGTTGGTTGTATTGATAAAATCATCTGCTAAAAACTGCTTTTAAGAGGGTTGTTTGGTTTTTAGAGCCTTAATCAATATGCGTTCAGCATCCAAACCAGGCACCTCTAATGAAATCGTCTCTTCAATAACGACCAGGCCTGGTAGATTGGTTAAATCTTCAAAGTCTTGCTGTGCTTTCATTGCCCACCAGATACCATCGTCCGCTAACAAGTGTCCCGTCCAATGTAGCATATCTTGCATTGAGGCAAACGCTCTCGAAATAACGCCGTCATACAGTATTTCGGGTTGATAATTTTCGACCCGATCATGGATGACTTGACTGTTCGCTAAGCCAAGCTCGGCTTTGGCTTGAATTAAAAATCGGGTTTTTTTACTGTTACTGTCCAATAAATCAACCGTTTTCTCAGGAAAACAGATTGCCAAGGGGATGCCTGGTACCCCACCACCGGTGCCAACATCAATAATACGTTGACCCGTGATATGCGGCACCACTGCCAAACTGTCTAGCAGATGTTTGACCAACATCTCTTTAGGGTCTCGAATGGCGGTTAAGTTGTAAACCTTGTTCCATTTTTGTAACAAGGCTACATACTCAATAAGCAGATTAACTTGAGCGTCGCTTAGGGACAACCCCAGTTTGACCAGGCCTGCTTCTAATTCGGGCTTTAGTACGGTAAGCGTCATTGCATTCCTAAATCTTTAAAATGGAGTTTCTGTGCCATAGACTGAGCGCTAAGCATTGTTTTTTCGTGCTTCAGCACGCTCCATCGGTGAGCCGCCATTGGCGCGTGATTTTTTAATCGCAATCAGTAACACAGAGACCGCTGCCGGAGTGATACCCTGGATACGACTCGCCATACCTAGGTTGGCCGGCTTATGATCTCGAATTTTTTGCTTAACCTCATTGGAAAGACCTGAAATAGAATCTAGATCTAACCCTTGCGGAATCTCTACCGATTCCGAACGCTTCATTTTTTCAATCTGCACCATTTCCGGATAGAGAAGCACATGAGCGGAACCATAAC
>CAZVPH010000050.1:0-8940 GCA_964628125.1 uncultured Thiosulfatimonas sp.
GTCAGAAGGGTGACTCACTTAAAGCACGCTCCCAGCACCGGGCGTGATTGTGCAAAGTCGTAAGCAGACATCATTTTTTTGCCGGTGGGTTGAGCGTGTTGCAACAAAATAGGCTCGGTTCCCGTCATCACCACTACGCCGATTTTATTAACCGAAAGCACTCGTCCTGGTTGGTTTTGGTTTGCGGTTTGTTCATCCACGTATTGAGTCAACTCTGCGAGAGATTCGGCCGAGAGCTGTTTAGCTTGACCAATTCGCAAGGGCTGTCCTTGAAAATGGGTGAAAGCGACTGGCCAAGGGTTAAAGGCTTGGATTTTTCTCACTATCGACTCTGCCGATGCGTGCCACTCAATTTCGGCCTCGGCTTTGGTGAGTTTATGCGCGTAAGTGACCAAAGAATCATCTTGTTTTTCAGGTTGCAGCTCGTTACTTTGAACGGCGGTTAAGGTCGCCATGAGCGCTTGTGATCCTAGAGTGCTTAAACGGTCGTGAAGTGATTGCGCCGTGTCTTCAGCGGTAATCTCTGTCGCGACTTTATGCAACATATCACCGGTATCTAAGCCTGCGTCCATTTGCATAATGGTCACGCCTGTTTGAGTGTCGCCGGCCTCGATTGCGCGCTGAATTGGTGCAGCGCCCCGCCATCTTGGCAACAGGGACGCGTGTATATTCAAACAACCATAAGCGGGCATTTCCAATACTGATTTTGGCAGAATCAAACCGTAGGCCACGACAATCATTAGATCGGCGTTTAACTGCGCGAGCTGAGATCGGTCGGCCTCTTCTTTGAAATTTTCGGGTTGGAATACTGACAAGCCATGTTCCAAAGCCAGTACTTTAACCGGGCTGGCGGTCAGCTTGCGACCACGTCCAGCAGGACGGTCTGGCTGAGTGTAAACGCCAACGATCTCATGTCCAGAATCGAGCAGTGCTTGCAGCGGGGCGACTGAAAAATCAGGGGTGCCGGCAAAGATAATCCGCAGTGGTGTTGAAACGGAGGAGTGGGACCTGGTTGACATGGTGTTTAGCTCTCTTGCTGGAGGAGGGATTTGCGAAATTTTTGAATCGCGCGGGCACGTTTTAAACCCGAAAGATGGTCAATAAACATCTTACCATTCAGGTGGTCGATCTCATGTTGAATGCAAACGGCTAGCAGATCACGGGCTTCAAATTCGATGAGTTTGCCATCGCGATTCATGCCACGCACTAATATTTCACTTGGACGTGTGACGTTGGCGTAAATACCCGGCATGGACAGGCAGCCTTCTTCCCAGTCAATTGAGCCGGCACTTTGAATGACTTCAGGATTGAGCAGCGCGATCGGCTGGTCATTGCTTTCAGAGATGTCGACCACAATAAGACGTTGTTGCACGGCAACTTGTGGCGCTGCGAGGCCAATCCCGGGCGCGTCATACATGGTGTAGAGCATGTCGTCGATCAGTTTGTCTAATTGATCTGTCATTTCTGGGATGGGCGCGCAGACTTCTCTTAGGCCTGCCTCGGGGTAAAGAACGATATCAAGTTTTTCCATAGTGTCGTTTAGTGCTTCAGTTATACTTGGTTTAATGAATCTAGATATTATAACGAACTATGTCAAATTTTTCTGATTTACCCAGTTTTGACCTCTCCCATCTCCTGCCGTTGCATTTGAGCCATGTTTCTCAAAAACAGCTTCGAGATATATTGGTCTATTTCGGCACTTTATCCACGGCGTTGGAAACGGGGCAAGCAGGGTGGAAAAACAGTGACATTCTCTCTGAAAAACAGCTTAAAACACTGTTTTCAGACGAACGACCAGGCCTGGTCGAATCGGCTTTGAGCTGGGGAGAGCAGTCAAATCAGCATTATTTGGCCATCGGCTCTGAACACTATCCTAATTTACTCGCCTCAATCGATGATGCGCCTGTTTTACTCTCTGCTCGAGGCAATGTGAGCTTGCTTAGTGACCCGCAGTTGGCAATTGTTGGCAGCCGCCACGCGTCGAAGCAGGGCGTAAATATTGCTAAAGATTTTGCACAACATCTGTCGGGCCAAGGGCTGACAATCACCAGCGGTTTAGCGCTCGGGATTGACGCGGCCGCTCATCAAGGCGGTTTGCAAGGTTTGGGCAAAACCGTCGCGGTGATTGGCACGGGTTTGGATCGAATCTACCCCGCTGCCAACCAAAATTTGGCACGGCAAATTGCCGAAGAGGGCGTCATGGTCTCGGAGTTTCCACTGGGCACACCGCCTTTAGCGTTTAATTTTCCACGGCGCAATCGGATTATCAGCGGTTTAAGTGTCGGCACACTGGTGGTCGAAGCGGCGCTGAAAAGTGGTTCTTTAATCACTGCAAAAACGGCGATCGATCAAGGCCGAGAAGTGTTTGCCGTGCCGGGATCGATTAATAACCCCCAGGCAAAAGGCTGTCATCAACTGATTAAGCAGGGCGCGAAGTTGGTGGAATCGGGTCAGGATATTTTTGAGGAGTTGTCGGCGTTGATCCAGCTCTCTTTAACACCGCCTACGCCAAAAAATGCGCTGGCGAACAGTCCGCAACTGCCGTTTGAGTTGCAGGCAAGAGAGGCACCATTGCCGACAGCCAGTTTTCCAATTCTAGCGCACATTGGCTATGATCCGATAGGCTTAGACGAGCTGGCGGTTCTGAGTAAAAGCCCGGTCTCGAGTATTCAAGGTCAGTTAATGATGTTGGAGTTGTCGGGCGAGATTGAGGCAATGTCGGCGGGGCGTTGGCGTCGGATTACCTAAGTTTAAATAACGCGCTTTGGCTGTTTTGAAAAGGTTGGTGCTTTGACCAAACTTTGCAGTCATCGACCAGGCCTGCTCAGAAGTTTTTTGAAGGGTTTAGAGCGTCTCTATGGCGGTTTTTCAGAAACTTCATGATGCCGTGGCGCACGTGCTTAATTAAAGCCTTACACGATCTTTTTCGCGTCGCAAAAATTTCCATAGCGCTGCTCTTTATGCCACTTCTCAATAAAGTATCGTTGTTTAATAAAAATACTATTCCAATAAGCACGGTTTTAAGTGAATTTTCCCCGTAACCGTTGCCCCCTTGTCTTGGTACTCCAGTTCGTCAAAACTGAGATTGTTAGCGATCATAATGCCACGGCCATGGTTGTCCATCGCGCGCTCGATCGAGAAATTTAAGTAAGGTCGGTAGTCAAATCCACTGCCCATATCTGAAATGGTAAATTCCAAGCTGCCAACCCCCCGTTTAAACGTCAAATCTACCCGTTTTCCACTGTTTTCAGGCAAGGCTAAGCGTCTTGCAATCTCTTTTTGTAAACGATCTGTTTTAATAAGCTCGGTTTTTTCAAGGTAGGAAATGTTGAGATTGCCGTGTTCAATGGCATTTAACATCAACTCAAACAGCCCCACCGAGCTCTCTTTTGGCTTGGGGGTTAGGTAGCCGAGCAGTGACGAGAGACCTCTGGCCTCTTCAATTGTTTTGAACTGAAAATGCGCTAACTGAAGAAGCGGACGAGTGTTCTCCATATCGGCAACGCGTTGAGTTAACGCTTGATGGCTGGTAAACCCTCCCAACGCTGCTTTTAAAACCGAGAGCAACAGCTCTTTGGTAAAAGGTTTTAAGAGATAAAAGTAAGCGCCGTTTTCCAAGCAGTGTTGGATCTCTTGAGTATCCTGGCTGTTGGTTTGAAAAATCGCCGGGATAATGGTGTATAGATTCTCGTTTTTTAAGGATTGCAAAAGTTGCAGGTTCTGTAATGTTTGATGGTGGTCACAAGACTCGTCAAATAAGTAGGCGCCATAAAACCCCACTGGCTTTTTGGCGATGAGATCCTGAGCGACATGGGCGTTGTGCACAAAGGTCAGTTGAAAACCTTCTTCTGCCAGTGCGTTGCGCAAAAACAGCTCGGACTCAGTGTTTGAACCAATTAAGAGCAGTTGCGTTGAGCGTTGTTGAGTATGGCCTTGCGACGGGTGGTTCACTAGAAACCCTTTTTTATTACAGTGAAAACGAGTGTTGAAAATTAGTGGTCTAATATCTTTATTAGTTTTTAATTTTTTTATTGTATCAAACCCAGCGATTAGATAAGTACAAACAAGTAAGAATAAGGGCTGAATATTTTGTAAAATGCCGTTAAATCAAAAATAAAGTGAAATTTTGAACTTAGTGTTTGCAAAAATGTTAAAAGTTTTGCACCCTTAAAAAAGAAGTAATTTCACGACACATAATAATAGAGTATAAAAAAACATGACAAATTTGGTGATTGTAGAATCCCCGGCCAAAGCGAAGACCATTGAAAAGTTCTTGGGTAAAGGATTTACCGTTCTGTCGAGTTATGGTCATATTCGTGACATGCAGAAAAAAGGCATGGGCATTGACTTAGAAAATCGTTTTGAACCGACCTATGAGATTTCGCCGGATAAGAAAAAAACCGTGGCGGAACTTAGAAAGGTAGCCAAAACCGCCGAGACCGTATGGTTGGCAACGGATGAGGACCGCGAGGGTGAAGCGATCGCCTGGCACCTTGCCGAAGCGCTTAATTTAGACATTAAAACCACCAAGCGTATCGTGTTTCACGAGATTACCAAAAGCGCGATTCAAAAAGCCGTAGCAGAACCGCGCACGGTAAATATGAATGTGGTCAACGCACAGCAGGCACGTCGAGTATTAGACCGTATTGTGGGCTTTGAGTTGTCACCGGTTTTGTGGAAAAAAATTCGCACAGGGCTTTCCGCAGGACGTGTGCAGTCGGTTGCGGTGCGCTTAATTGTAGAGCGAGAGAGAGAGGTCGATGCCTATGAATCTAATTTTGTCTATCGTGTGCAAGGTGTTTTAGACCTGTTAGACGGCGCACAAAAAGCCGTGGGCAAGCTGGAGGTTAAGCGAACAGCAACTTTTGAAAGTGAGGAACAAGCAACCGCTTTTTTAGAGGCGGTTGCACAGAGTAATCTGTCGGTGATCTCGCTGGAAGAGAAGCCTGCAAAACGCTCGCCAAAAGCTCCTTTTACCACCTCAACTTTACAGCAAGAAGCCTCCTCAAAACTTGGGTTTTCAGTGAAGCAGACCATGATGGTCGCGCAGCGTTTATATGAGTCTGGAAAAATCACTTATATGCGAACCGACTCCGTTAACCTGTCTGAAACCGCGATTGAACAGGCTCGACTGGCGATTATTGAAAATTACGGTCCAGAGTTCAGTGTGCCGCGTCGTTATAAAACGAAAAACGCCGACGCACAAGAGGCGCATGAAGCGATTCGCCCTACCGAATTTACCACCGATATCGTGCCAGGTGAGCGCAATGAACAACGCTTGTATCAACTGATCTGGCGCCGTGCCATCGCCTCTCAAATGGCCGACGCGCAGCTAAAGCGCACCACGGTGGATGTGGGTATTGATGGCTTGCCAAGCGATAAACTGACCGCTAAAGGCGAAGTTGTGACCTTTGAAGGTTTTTTGAAAGTTTACGACTTTGGGTCGGGTGAAGAGAGTGGCTTACTGCCACCAATGACCATCGGCCAGGCGCTGAACGTTGCTGAGTTGGGCGCGCGGCAAAGTTTCAGTCGTCCACCGCCACGTTATAACGAAGCGAGCTTGGTCAGAACATTGGAAGAGATGGGCATTGGCCGTCCTTCAACCTACGCACCAACCATTGATACAGTTCAGCAGCGCGGCTATGTGGTCAAAGAAGACCGAGAAGGTAAAGAGCGTGTTTATCGCCAAGTGACTCTGCTGGACGGCAAAGTGACTGCTGAAAGCTTGACGGAAATGGCGGGGACTGAAAAAAATAAATTGTTTCCAACCGACATCGCCGGCATTGTGACCAGTTTTTTAACTAAACATTTTGGCGATGTTTTAGACTATCAATTTACGGCGAAAGTAGAAAGTAAGTTCGACACCATTGCTAAAGGCGAGTTGGAATGGCAAGAGATGTTGGAAGAGTTTTACACAAAATTTCATCCACGTGTCGAAGCCGCAGAGTTGGTTTCACGTGAAGAGGCTGGTCAACAGCGACTGCTGGGCAACCACCCAGAAAGCGGCAAGCCGATGTTTGTCAAAATCGGTCGCTTTGGACCTTATGTCCAGATCGGCGACGGTGAAAATGAAGAGAAACCCACTTTTGCCAGTTTAATGCCCGGTCAGAAGATGGATCTCATTAAGGTAGACGACGCACTAGAGCTCTTTAAGCTACCGCGTGAAGTGGGTGAAATGCCCGAGGCTTTTTACGCGAAAGCGGTCGATGGTTCGGAGTTCGGGGTTGAAAAAGGTCAGATGTTGATCGCCAAGCAAGGACCTTTTGGACCTTACTTGCAGTACGGCGAAAAGATGTACTGCCCAATGAAGGGGTTTGAGCCCTTAAACATCAGTCTAGAAGATTCTATCGCGCTGGTTGAGGCGAAGATTCAAGCGGACGCGGATAAAATTATTAAAACGTTTGCTGGGACGGACGTTAAAATCCTCAAGGGCCGCTGGGGTCCCTATATTACCGACATGGTGACCAAGAAAAATGCCAAAATAGCCAAAGATGAAGAGGCGTTGGAGCTGACGCTGGAAGAGTGTCAAAAACGCTTAGATGAAGCGCCGGAGCCTAAAAAACGTGGCCGAGCAGGGGCCAAGAAAGCAGCCCCTAAGAAAGCCGCGCCTAAGAAGGCGGCCGCTAAAAAACCGGCCGTAAAGAAGCCCGCGGTCAAAAAAGCGCCGGCAAAGAAACCTGCCGTTAAAAAAGAAGGAGCAGACACGGTCGTGGCCAAAAAAACCGCGGTCAAGAAGCCCCCGGTTAAAAAGCCAGCGGCCAAAAAACCTACGGTGAAGAAGGCGTCTGTCACCAAACCCACTGACGACGCTTAAAGCAGGCCAAGCGAAAGCCTGTTGTCAGCGTGGTTGCTGGCGAAACACACAAGAACGGTTAGCCTAAAGCCACCGCGCCTGACCAGGCCTGGTGGTTTTTTGTCTGGGTATTTTGACGCTGACGACCCTGTCATTAGACGTTTCGCCAGCGCTCATTGACCGTAAAAATATTGTTTAGCCTTGCGCTGAGCAATGGTTTAAAAAGATATCAAAGCGTTTTTAAAGTGACCAGGCCTGGTCATTTTAAAATAGCGCCTTAAAAACATCATTTTTGAGTAAAATACCCTGTTAGATTTTAAATGCAGGACGTTTATGCTCTGTTTTCAGGCATCTGTTTTCCATGCACTCCCAACTTTGAAGGTAAGATAATTTCATGAAGCAGCAAATTGCGCACATTTTGAGCCGCGTGGTTCAACAACTAAAAGATCAGGGTATTCTGCCTGAAGACTTATCGCCGCGCATCAATGTTGAAAACACACGCGATAAAGCCCACGGTGATTTTGCCACCAATTTAGCGATGATGTTGACCAAGGAAGCAGGCATACCGCCTCGTGTGCTGGCTGAAAAAATTGTTGATTTAGTGGCCGATGAGCCTGCAATTGTAAAGGTGGATATAGCAGGCCCTGGGTTTATTAACTTCTTTGTCAATGACGCGTCTAAATTTGCGATTGTCGATAAGGTCTTAACCGAAAAAGCCAACTTTGGTCGGTGCGATGTAGGGCAAGGCAAGTCGGTGCTTATTGAGTTTGTCTCGGCCAACCCAACCGGGCCTTTGCACGTCGGTCACGGTCGTGGCGCTGCGTATGGTGCCAGCGTGGCCAACTTGCTCTCGACTGCCGGTTTCAAAGTCTCAAAAGAGTATTATGTGAATGACGCAGGCCGGCAAATGGATATTTTGGCGACCTCCGTCTGGTTGCGGTATTTGTCGCTTTGTGGTGAAGAGTTCACCTTTCCAAGCAATGGTTATAAAGGTGATTATATCTATGACATCAGCGAAAGCCTTAAAGCGCAGTTTGGTTCAGACTTGAACAAACCTGCTCAGGAGGTTTTTGCAGGGGTCAGCGCAGACGAGGGCCAAGACGGCGGTGATAAAGAAAAACACATTGACGACTTAATTGCTAACGCTAAAAACTTGTTGGGAGCTGTCCAATATGAAGTGGTGTTTAAGGCCGCCGTTGATGCAATTTTATCCGATATAAAACACGATTTAACCGGTTTTGGTGTCACCTTTGATGACTGGTTTTCAGAGCGTGCTTTGATGGAAACCGGCGTGATTGACGCCGCCATTGCTAAGCTGCAGGCCGCGGATAAAATTTATGAGAAAGAGGGGGCACTTTGGTTCCGCTCGACCGATTACGGAGATGAAAAAGATCGTGTTGTGGTGCGCGACAATGGTGTGAAAACCTATTTTGCATCCGACATCGCTTATCATTTTAATAAGTTAGAGCGCCAGTACGATCTATTAATTGATATTTGGGGTTCGGATCATCACGGGTATGTGCCACGTGTTAAAGCGGCAATGGCCGCGATGGGAACCAATCCCGACGCGTTAGAAGTTCTGCTGGTACAGTTTGCAATCTTATACCGTAGTGGTGAAAAACTATCCATGTCGACTCGAGGTGGCCAGTTTGTGACCTTGCGTGAGTTACGTGAAGAGGTGGGTGTCGATGCGGCACGTTTCTACTACGTTCAGCGTAAATCAGAACAGCACATGGATTTTGATTTGGATTTAGCCGTATCAAAATCAAATGAGAACCCGGTGTATTACATTCAATACGCTCACGCTCGAATTTGCCGTGTATTGGAGCAGGCGGTTGAGAAAGGCTACGCGCTTGATTTAGCGTTGGGTGTGGCGAATTTGCATTTGCTAGAGAGTGAGCAAGAGACACACATTGCAACGGAACTTTCTAAATACCCAGACATTGTTGCGCGGGCTGCTTTGGCTTATGAACCGCATCAGATCGCTTACTACCTTAAAGATTTAGCGCATGCGCTGCACGCCTATTACAATGCCAGCCAGTTTATTGTTGAAGAGGATGCGACACGGCATGCTCGTCTAGCCTTGATCACTGCGGTACAGCAAGTGCTGCGCAACGGCCTGGCCATTATTGGCGTCTCCGCCCCTG
>CAZVPH010000051.1:0-7083 GCA_964628125.1 uncultured Thiosulfatimonas sp.
CCATGAATAACGGACTTCGTTTCGCTATTCGTGAAGGTGGGCGTACGGTTGGTGCAGGTGTTGTAGCAAAAATTCTTGACTAAATAACGCTTGTAACACTAGAGAAGGGGATGTATAATCCCCTTTTTTGGTGACACACTCCAGGGGTATAGCTCCAATTGGTAGAGCACCGGATTCCAAATCCGGGTGTTGGGAGTTCGAATCTCTCTACCCCTGCCATATTCAAGACGACCTGTGTTTAACAAAGCACGGGTCGTTTTACATTTAGCTAATAGGTTTATGAGTAAACAAATGGAAAAACAAAGCGGATCGAGCACACTTGATACGGCGAAGTTGATCGTGGCCATTGCCATTTTAATCAGTTCGCTAGTAGGGTATTACGTATTTCAAGAAGTTCACGCGGTTATCCGTGTTTTAGGCGTTGTGGCCGGTATTGGGCTTGCGCTATTTACTCTCTATCTAACGACGATTGGTAAAAACTGGTACAACTATCTTAATCATGCCAAGCGTGAGGTTAAGCAAGTTGTATGGCCAACTCGCCCCGAGACCGTGCAGATGACCTTAATTGTGTTTGTCGTGGTGATCTTGATGGGTATATTTTTATGGTTGGTTGATATGTTCTTTATGTGGGCAGTACAGCTATTAACAGGTCAAGGTGGTTAAGATGGCAAAGAGATGGTATGTCGTTCATGCGTATTCAGGTTATGAAAACAAGGTTAAGGCAAGCTTAGTTGACTACATCGAGCGGGCAGGATTAGAAGACTCTTTTGGAGAGATGTTGGTTCCCTCTGAAGAGGTGGTTGAGATTCGAGATGGTAAAAAGCGTACCAGTGAGCGTAAGTTCTTTCCGGGCTATGTTTTAGTTCAGATGGAAATGAGCGAAGAGACCTGGCATCTTGTTAAGAGTGTTCCTCAGGTCATGGGCTTTATCGGCGGTACGAGCGATCGCCCTGCGCCAATCTCTCAGAAGGAAGTTGATCGCATTCTTGAGCGTGTGGAGACCAGTGTCGATAAGCCACGTCCGAAAGTGATGTATGAGCCAGGTGAGATGGTTCGCGTAACAGATGGCCCCTTCACCGATTTTGAAGCGGTGTTAGAGGGGGTAGATTACGACCGTAATAAATTACAAGTGTCAGTGTTGATTTTTGGACGTTCAACTCCGGTTGATCTTGAGTTTACTCAAGTCGAAAAGATTTAATCTGGCTTAACAACAGGGGAGTCGAGAGACGTTTGACCCATATTAGGAGAGTATCATGGCTAAGAAGATTACAGCCTATATTAAATTGCAAGTACCTGCGGGTGCCGCAAATCCAAGTCCACCAGTTGGTCCTGCTTTAGGTCAACATGGTGTAAACATTATGGAATTCTGTAAGGCGTTCAATGCTCAAACTCAGAGTCTTGAAGCAAAGTTACCGATTCCAGTTATTATCTCTGTTTACAGTGACCGTAGCTTCACGTTTATTACTAAAACACCACCTGCGTCAATTCTTCTAAAGAAAGCGGCTGGCATTAAAAGTGGTAGCGCTGTTCCGAATATGAATAAGGTTGGGACGGTCACGCTTGCTCAGATCGAAGAGATTGCGACTACTAAAATGGCAGATCTTAACGCAAACGACCTAGAGTCAGCGATCAATATTATTACGGGTTCTGCTCGTAGTATGGGCATAGTGGTAGAGGGTTAATAGAATGACTAAGCTAACTAAAAGACAAAAAATCAGTACAGCGCGTGTTAACCGTGAAGCACAGTACAACATTATTGAAGGTTTCGATATTGTTAAAGAATTAGCAACGGCTAAGTTCGTTGAGTCGGTTGATGTTGCCATCCGTTTAGGCTTTGACCCACGTAAGTCTGACCAAGTTGTACGTGGTGCGACGGTTATGCCAAACGGTACGGGTAAAGATGTTCGTGTTGCTGTTTTCACTGGTGAAGCAAACCAAGCAGCTGCTAAAGCAGCCGGTGCAGAGTTTGTCGGCATGGAAGATCTTGCGGACGAGATTAAGAAAGGCATGATGGATTTTGACGTTGTCATCGCGTCTCCTGATGCGATGCGTGTTGTCGGTATGCTAGGACAGGTTCTAGGTCCGCGTGGACTTATGCCGAACCCTAAGACAGGTACCGTAACGCCTGACGTTGTTGGCGCAATTAAAAACGCTAAAGCGGGTCAAGTACGTTTTCGTGCAGACAAAGCAGGTATCGTTCATGCTGCGATTGGAACCGTTGGTTTTGATTCAGTAAAGCTACAAGAAAACTTAAATTCTTTACTAGATGAGCTTAAAAGAATTAAGCCTGCGTCAGCAAAAGGCGTTTATGTTAAAAAAGTATCGATCTCTTCTACTATGGGGCCAGGCCTGGTAATTGATCAATCAACACTATAATGGAGTTCGCACACGATTAGTGTGCGGGCGCTATTTGCGAATTGGGACTCCTTATGAACATTAATTTGATCTCGAGTGAGTGCCCATCGCAGACCGTAGGCGGGTGTAGAGAATGCACTCTTAATAGTTTTAAGCCTACGTAGATGGAAGAGTCTATTGATTTCATTACGGATTCAATAGGCTGCTTGGAGGGTAAAATGGCACTCAATATCGAAGGTAAAAAGCTGGTCGTTGAAGAAGTCTCTGCTGTCATCGCAGATGCTGGTTCAATGGTCGCTGCTGAATATCGTGGTTTGACTGTAGAGCAAATGACCCAATTGCGTGCAAAAGCTCGTGCAGCAGGTGTTAAGGTTCGTGTCGTTAAGAACACACTTGCTCGTCGTGCAATTGCAGGCACTAAATTTGAAGACATGGGCGAGACGTTTGTTGGCCCATTGGTTTTCGCTTTCTCTGGTGAAGAGTTAGGGAATGCCGCACGTGTTTTCAAAGATTTCTCTAAAAATAATGCGGCACTTGTTGTCAAGTCATTATCGATTGGAGAAGGGGTTATGGACGCTAGTCATTTGGCGACCGTTGCAGCACTGCCTACTTACGATGAAGCGATCAGTAAGCTTCTATACGTTATGAAAGAGCCTATTGCGAAAGTTGCACGTGGTTTGGTTGCTATTAAAGAGCAAAAAGAAGCGGAAGCAGCTTAGTCTGTAAGCTAAAGCGCAAATTAAATATTATTAAAATTTTGGAGATTTCAAATGTCTATAACTAAAGAAGATATTCTAGAAGCAGTTGCCAACATGTCAGTAATGGACGTTGTTGCACTGGTTGAAGCAATGGAAGAGAAGTTCGGTGTATCGGCAGCAGCCGTTGCAGTTGCTGGTCCTGCAGGCGATGCAGCAGCCGTAGAAGAGCAAACAGAGTTTGACGTTATTCTAACGGGTCCGGGCGAGAACAAAGTTGCGGCAATCAAAGCAGTTCGTGCAGCAACAGGCCTAGGCTTGAAAGAAGCTAAAGCAGCAGTAGAAAGCGCACCTTTCACATTGAAAGAAGGCGTTGCTAAAGCAGAAGCAGAAGCAATGGCTAATGAGCTTAAAGAAGCTGGTATTGAAGTAGAAATCAAGTAATTTTGAGCTACTTGTTGCGTAAGCAACACTGAAATGGCTGGCGCCTTGGCGCCGGCCTTTTCTCGTTTTTAACAGTGTGTAAAAGTGTGTTAGTAACGTGTGGATAACTTGGCCATAGCTACTACAGTTTTATGCATTACTTTGTAACGTTTGTTACAAGCATCCGGACAATCCTATCGTCGAGGTAAACGATGACATATTCATTAGTCGAAAAGAAACGAGTTCGTAAAGATTTTGCTGAGCTTCCATCCATTTTAGAAGTGCCCTATTTGCTCTCTTTGCAAAAAGGTTCTTTTCATGATTTTTTGCAGAGCGATAAAAAGCCGGCAGAAAGAGCGAAGGTTGGCTTGCACTCAGCCTTTCACTCAGTGTTCCCAATTCACGGGGTTGCTGGCACTGCAGATTTAGAATACGTAAGCTACCACTTAGGGCAGCCTGAGTTTGACGTTAAAGAGTGTAAGCAGCGTGGTGTTACCTATGCTTCACCTCTTCGTGTAAAAATGCGCCTGGTTTTATATGATAAAACTGCGCCTGCTGGAAAACGTCCTGTTAAGGATGTTAAAGAGCAAGAGGTTTACCTGGGAGAGATTCCTTTAATGACCGATAACGGGACCTTTGTTATCAACGGGACTGAGCGTGTTATTGTGACGCAATTGCACCGTTCTCCAGGTGTGATCTTCGACAACGACAAGGGTAAATCTCACTCATCAGGTAAGTTGTTGTTTAATGCGCGAGTGATTCCTTATCGTGGTTCTTGGTTAGACTTTGAGTTTGACCACAATGACTGTATTTTTGCACGTATTGACCGTCGTCGTAAGTTACCGGTCTCTGTTTTCCTGCGTGCGATGGGGTGCTCTAATGAAGAAATTCTAGCGGAGTTCTTTGTTGCCAATACCGTGAAAATTACAGCAAAAGGTTTTGAGCTTGCTTTAGATATAAATCAGCTTAAAGGTGAAACGGCTGGTTTTGATATTGAGCATGACGGCAAGAAAATCATTACCGCTGGCAATAAAATTAATGTCCGCAATATTAAAGAGCTGGAAAAGTCAGGTATTAAAACTGCGTTGGTCTCTGAAGACTATTTGATTGGTAAAGTGCTTGCTGCAGGTGTCACGGATACAACGACTGGTGAGTTAGTCTGTCGTACAAACGAAGTGTTGACGGCAGACAGTTTGGCTAAAATTGCACAGATTAAAGGGTGTGTTATTCGTGTCCTTTATATTGATGAACTAGAAAATGGTTCTTACATTTCCGACACATTAAATCTTGATACAACGACCTCGCAGCTTGAGGCTCAAGTTGAAATTTATCGCATGATGCGCCCTGGTGAACCACCGACTAAAGATTCCTCTGAAGCGCTCTTTAAAAGTCTGTTTTTTGACGAAGCGCGTTATGACCTTTCTGCTGTAGGTCGCATGAAGCTTAACCGCCGTATGGGACGAAAAGAGAATGAAGGTCTATCGGTCCTTGAAAAAGAAGATATTCTTGATGTATTACGTGAGCTGATCAGCATCCGCAACGGCCTAAGTATGGTCGATGATATTGATGCACTGGGTAACCGTCGTATTCGCGCGGTGGGCGAAATGGCTGAAAACGCATTCCGTGTGGGCTTAGTACGTGTTGAACGCGCGGTTAAAGAGCGTCTTAACCAGGCTGAGACAGATGGTTTGCTACCACAGGATTTGATTAACGCCAAACCAGTGTCTGCAGCAGTGAAAGAGTTTTTTGGTTCTAGCCAGCTTTCACAGTTTATGGACCAGGTTAACCCGCTGTCAGAAGTAACCCATAAGCGCCGCGTTTCAGCCCTTGGGCCAGGCGGGCTTACACGTGAACGTGCAGGATTTGAAGTACGTGACGTTCACCCAACTCATTACGGACGTGTTTGTCCTATTGAAACTCCAGAAGGGCCAAACATTGGTCTAATCAACACATTGGCAATTTATGCTAAAACTAATGAATATGGGTTTCTAGAGACGCCTTACCGTAAGGTGGTCGATGGACAGCTAACGGACGAAGTTGAATATATTTCAGCAATCGACGAAATGAAGTATGTGATTGCTCAGGCGAGTGCAAGTGTTGATGCAGATGGCCGTTTTACGGACACGCTTATCTCTGCCCGTCATAAAAATGAATTTACACTGGCATCTCCAAAAGATGTGAACTTAATGGATGTCTCTCCTAAGCAGATCGTTTCTGTTGCAGCGGCGCTGATTCCATTCCTAGAGCACGATGACGCTAACCGAGCCCTAATGGGTGCAAACATGCAGCGTCAAGCGGTGCCAACATTGCGAGCTGATAAGCCGTTAGTCGGAACTGGCATTGAGAAAATTGTTGCGGCAGACTCTGGTGTAACCGTGGTTGCAGAGCGTGGCGGCGAAGTTTTGTCATCTGACGCAGCGCGTATTGTTGTTCGCGTGAATGCGGATGAGATTAAGGATGGTGAGTCGGGCGTTGATATCTATAACTTGGTTAAATACCAGCGCTCTAACCAGAATACCTGTATTAATCAAAAGCCAATCGTTAATGCAGGCGACAAGGTCGTTCGCGGAGACGTTATGGCTGATGGCCCATCGACGGACCTAGGTGAGTTAGCACTGGGTCAGAACATGCGTATCGCGTTCATGCCCTGGAATGGTTACAACTTCGAGGATTCGATTTTAATCTCTGAGCGTGTGGTGGAGGAAGATCGTTACACCACCATTCATATTGAAGAGTTGACCTGTCTAGCGCGTGACACAAAGCTTGGTCCAGAAGAGATCACGGCAGATATTCCGAACGTAGGCGAGTCCGCGTTAGGGCGCCTAGATGAGTGTGGAATTGTCTATGTCGGTGCGGAAGTAAAGCAGGGCGATATCCTGGTCGGTAAGGTTACCCCTAAAGGTGAGACACAGTTAACACCTGAAGAGAAGTTATTAAGAGCCATCTTTGGTGAAAAAGCCTCGGATGTGAAAGATACCTCCTTACGTGTCACCAAGGGGATTGAGGGTACGGTTATCGATGTTCAAGTCTTTACCCGTGAAGGAATTGACAAAGATGCACGTGCCTTAGAAATTCAAGAGCAGGAGTTGACTAAGGTTCGTAAAGACATTGATGAACAATACACAATCTTAGAAAAAGACACTCTAGAGCGTATTAAAGTCATGTTGATGGGCAAGAAGCTGGTTGACGGAACTTTAATTACAGACGAGTTTTTAGCAGGCGTCGTGAGTACTCGCTGGTTTGGCTTAAATGTCGATGATGCAGAGATATCACGTCAGCTAGAGTTGCTGGAAGCTAAGTTAAAAACACAGCGTACAGAGTACAACGCGGCTTATGAAGAGAAGCGCAAAAAACTGACGCAAGGTGATGATTTAGCACCAGGTGTTTCAAAAATGGTTAAGGTCTATGTCGCGATTAAGCGCCGTATTCAACCAGGTGATAAGATGGCGGGTCGCCACGGTAACAAAGGTGTTATTTCACGCATTTGTCCAGTAGAAGACATGCCGTATGATGAAACAGGACGTCCTGTTGACATCTGTCTTAACCCACTAGGTGTTCCATCACGTATGAACGTCGGTCAGATTCTAGAAGTCCATCTTGGGCTTGCAGC